>DATEJC010000321.1:0-2155 GCA_035278345.1 Bradyrhizobium sp.
GCTCCGGCCAGCACGCCGTCCGCTGCCCGAGCATTTGCCGCGCGAGCGCATCATCTATCCGGCGCCTGCTGCCTGCCCATGCTGCGGCGGTACGACCTTGCGCAAGATCGGCGAGGACGTGACCGAGACGCTGGAGCTCATCCCCCGCCAGTGGAAAGTGATTCAGCACGTGCGCGAGAAGTTCTCCTGCCGGGCCTGCGAAGCGATCAGCCAGCCGCCCGCCCCGTCGCACCCGATCGCGCGCGGGCGCGCCGGCCCGAAGCTGCTCGCCCACATCCTGTTCTCCAAGTATGGCCTGCATCTGCCGCTGAACAGGCAGAGCGCCGTCTATGCACGGGAAGGCATCGATCTCGATGTGTCGACGCTGGCCGACTGGGTGGGCGCCGCGGCGGCCACCCTGATGCCGCTGGTCGAGGCCATCCGCATCCACGTCTTCGCGGCCGAGCGCATCCACGCCGACGACACCACGGTGCCGGTCTTGGCCAAGGGCAAGACCCGGACGGGCCGATTATGGACCTATGTGCGCGACGATCGGCCCTTTGCCGGCCCAGGGCCGCCGGCGGCCGTGTTCTTCTATTCGCGCGATCGTGGCGGCGAGCATCCCGAGCAGCATTTGGCCGGCTTTGCCGGGCTGATGCAGGCGGACGCCTACGCGGGCTTCAACCGCCTCTACGAGGCTGGCCGCAAGCCGGGACCGGTTATCGAGGCTGCCTGTTGGGCTCACGCGCGGCGCAAGTTCTTCGACTTGGCCAGGATCAACAAGGCGCCGATCGCCAGCGAGGCTGTTCAGCGCATCGATACCCTGTTCGCCATCGAGCGCGAGATCAACGGCCTTGCGCTGCAACAGCGCGTCGCTTTGCGTGCCGAACGCAGTCGGCCGCTCATCATCGCGCTGGAGACTTGGCTACGCGAGCAGCGCGCGAGGGTCTCCAAGAACAGCGACACCGGCAAGGCCATCGACTACAGCCTCAAGCGCTGGACCGAGCTCACCCGCTTCCTCGACGACGGCCGCTTGTGCATGACCAACAACGCGGCGGAGCGCGAGCTACGCGCTGTGGCGGTCGGACGCCGCAACTGGACCTTCGCGGGTTCTGATGAAGGCGGCCGGCGGGCAGCCGCCATTTACACCCTGATCGCTGCCGCTAAGCTCAACGACGTCGATCCACAAGCTTGGCTCGCCGACATGCTGGCTCGGTTACCGGATCATCCAGCGCGGCGGATCGGCGAGCTGTTGCCCTGGCAATGGTGTGGATCGCGCCGGCTTGCCGCCTGACCCCGCTGTCGCCGCGTGCCATGATGGCGTGCACGACTCGCGAGGCCATCATGCGCGCCCAGGCCCGTGCCCATGAGATTCCGCTCGACCATGTCGACCTGGAGGCGCTCGACCGCTTCCTGATGTCCGATCGTTCGCCGCCGGAGAGCATGATGCTGTCCGATCTCGACGGCTTCCTCACCGGCATCGCGATTGGGCCGGAATTGGTGCTGCCGAGTGAATGGCTGCCTGTGATCTGGGGCGGCGAAGCGCCCGAGTTCGCCGACGAAGCCGAGGCCAAGACGATCCTCGGCGCCATCATGGGCCGCTACAACGAGATTCTTCGCCAGATCGCCGACGATGATCTCGACCCCGTGTTCTGGGTCGATCGCGGCGGCACGCTGATCGCGGCCGATTGGGCCGAAGGCTTCTTGCAGGCGATCGTGTTGCGCGCCGACGCCTGGGAACGGCTGTTCAAGTCCAAACGCGATGGCCAATTGCTGGTCCCGATCCTGGCGCTGTGCGGCGACGAGAACGGCGAGTCGCTGCTTGGCATACCACCCGAGGAAGAAGACCGCGTTATGGAAGAAGCGGCCGAGTTCATCCCCGCCTGCGTCACCGCGATCGCTGCCTATTGGAGTGGAAAGGGACCGAAGCAAATCTCCATGCCGCTCACGGCAAGCCCGCCGCCTCAACCGCACTTCGCCGCTGGCAAGATCGGACGCAACAAACCGTGCCCGTGCGAATCAGGCAAAAAGTTCAAAAAGTGTTGCGGCAAAGCCGCCTAACTCAACAACGGCAATCGCTGTGGCCCTCACCGGATGCGTACCTACAAACTTGGCCTTTGCTGAACCTCCGCCGTTCTCTCCCGGGACAGTATCGCAATCCTTGCGCATGACGGAT
>DATEJC010000322.1:0-8490 GCA_035278345.1 Bradyrhizobium sp.
TGCAGGACGAGGAAGCCGCCGTGATGCTGCGCGAATGGGGCTGCGACTACATCCAGGGCCGGTTGATTGGCCTCGCCTCGCTGCAAAGGCCGTGGGCGATGCCGCAAGCGGTGCCAGCCGCGGGCTAGCTGTCGTCCCGGCCAAGCGAAGCGCGAGCGGGGGCCCATAACCACCGCCGCAAAAAATAAAGCACGCTGGAGCGGCAGCGTGCCTATCAACTCACGTCTGTGTTTATTGGTCCCTGCTTTCGCAGGGACGACAGATGGAGAGTACTACTCGTCCTTCTTCGTCTCTTTCGACATGCGCTCGAGCCGCTCCTGCATGTCCTTCATCTGCCTGCGCAGATCCTCGATGTTGCTGTCATCGTCCGGCGCGGGCTCCGGCACTTTCTCCGACTCATTGCCCCCGGTGCGCGGGGCGAACGGCTTGAACATCGAGAAGGTCTGCTGAAACAGCTCCATGTTGCGGCGGACCTGTTCTTCAAGCGGAGCAAAGGGCGTGCCCGAGAGGGCGCCGGCAATCTGCTTGCGGAATTTTTCCTGCTCGCGCGTCAGCGTTTCGATCGACTGCTCCAGATATTTCGGCACCACCATCTGCATGCTGTCGCCGTAGAAGCGGATCAGCTGTCGCAGGAACGTGGTCGGCAGCAAATTCTGCCCCGCCTTGTTCTCCTGCTCGAAGATGATCTGCGCCAGCACCGAGCGCGTGATGTCTTCGCCGGTCTTGGCGTCGTAGACGAGAAAATCCTCGCCTTCCTTCACCATCGCCGCGAGATCCTCGAGCGTCACGTAGGTGCTCGTACCGGTATTATAGAGCCGCCGGTTGGCGTACTTTTTAATCGTGGTGGGTGTTTCGGATTTTGCCATAGGGTTCACACAAGACCAGCGGAAAGCGGGAACCCGACGGCACAGCCGCAGGGCCGAATGCAACGCATCGCAGCAAAGGTAAGCATTTTCAAAGGCCTTCGGCTACCGTTTTGTGCGGCACGGTTAACCCCAACGCGTGGGGACTGCTCGGGAAACTGCGGACACCGTCTTTTTGAATGCGGCGCGGCACGTTTTCGCGGCGGGGCGATTGACATGCCTCAACGGGGTTAACAGGATAGGAATTAAGACAGGCCCGCCACCCCGGCCCGCCGCGTCAAGAAAACCAACCCAAGAAAACCCATACAGGAGATATCCATGTCAGACGATGTCGTCATCGTCAGCGCCGCCCGCACCCCGGTTGGCAGCTTCAACGGCGCATTCGCGACCACGCCGGCCCATGACCTCGGCGCGATCGCCATCAAGGCCGCGCTGGAACGGGCAGGCATCGAGCCGGGCCGCGTTTCCGAAGTCATCATGGGGCAGATCCTGACCGCGGCGCAGGGGCAGAATCCGGCCCGCCAGGCCTCGATTGCCGCCGGCATTCCGGTGGAAAGCCCGGCCTGGGGCGTCAACCAGCTCTGCGGCTCGGGCCTGCGCACGGTGGCGCTCGGCTATCAGGCCCTGCTCAACGGCGATTCCGAGATCGTGGTTGCCGGCGGCCAGGAATCCATGAGCATGGCCCCGCACGCCCAGTACCTGCGCGGCGGCGTCAAGATGGGCGGCCTTGAACTCGTCGACACCATGATCAAGGACGGCCTGTGGGACGCCTTCAACGGCTACCACATGGGCAACACCGCCGAGAACGTCGCCCGTCAGTGGCAGATCACCCGTGCGCAACAGGACGAATTCGCGGTCAAGTCGCAGCAGAAGGCCGAGGCCGCGCAGAAAGCCGGCAGGTTCAAGGACGAGATCGTCCCGGTCACCATCAAGACCCGCAAGGGCGACATTGTCGTCGACACCGACGAATATCCGCGCCACGGCGCCACCCTCGATGCGATGGCCAAGCTGAAGCCGGCCTTCGAGAAGGAAGGCACGGTCACCGCGGGCAGCGCTTCCGGCATCAACGACGGCGCCGCCGCCGTGGTGCTGATGACGGCCAAGCAGGCCGCCAAGGAAGGCAAGAAGCCGCTGGCCCGCATCGTGTCCTGGGCCCAGGCCGGCGTCGATCCCAAGATCATGGGTTCGGGTCCGATCCCGGCTTCCCGCGCCGCGCTGAAGAAGGCCGGCTGGAATATCGGCGACCTCGATTTGATCGAGGCCAACGAAGCCTTTGCGGCGCAGGCCTGCGCCGTCAATAAGGACCTCGGCTGGGATACCGGCAAGGTCAACGTCAATGGCGGCGCGATCGCGATCGGCCATCCGGTCGGCGCGTCCGGCGCCCGCGTGCTGGTGACGCTGCTGCACGAAATGCAGAAGCGCGATTCCAAGAAGGGCCTCGCCACGCTGTGCATCGGCGGCGGCATGGGCATCGCGATGTGTGTCGCGCGTGACTAGATCTCACAGTGCAGGGTGCGTTGCGTGATGAAAACATCATCTGTCAAACGCGGCTCAAGCTGCTAGGAATGAAATGCCCGGTCTCGCGCCGGGCATTTTCGTCTCAAGCGCTTGTTTGAATTGTCCGCTTGAGAAACATCAAAGGACCGGAACAATTTCGGTCTATGAGAAGACTACAAGGAGGAGACGATATGGCACGTGTTGCATTGGTCACCGGAGGAACGCGCGGCATTGGTGCTGCGATCAGCAAGGCGCTGAAGACGGCCGGCTACAAGGTCGCGGCGAGCTACGCCGGCAATGACGCCGCGGCGGAGAAGTTCAAATCCGAGACCGGAATTCCCGTCTACAAATGGGATGTCTCCTCGTTCGACGCATGTTCGGCCGGGATCAAGAAGGTTGAAGCGGACATCGGACCGATCGACGTGCTCGTCAACAATGCCGGCATCACCAAGGACGGCGCCTTCCACAAGATGACGCTGGAGCAGTGGACCGCGGTCATCAACACCAATCTCGGTTCACTGTTCAACATGACGCGCCCGGTGATCGAGGGCATGCGCGCGCGAAAATTCGGCCGCATCATCAACATCTCCTCGATCAACGGCCAGAAGGGCCAGTTCGGCCAGGTGAACTATTCTGCCGCCAAGGCCGGCGACATCGGCTTCACCAAGGCGCTCGCGCTGGAGAATGCCAAGGGCGGCATCACCGTCAATGCGATCTGTCCCGGCTACATCAACACCGAAATGGTGCAGGCGGTGCCGAAAGAAGTGCTTGAAAAGTCCATCCTGCCGCAGATTCCGGTCAATCGGCTCGGCGAGCCCGAGGAAATCGCGCGCGCGGTCGTATTCCTCGCCGCCGACGATGCCGGCGCCATCACCGGCTCCACACTCACCATCAATGGCGGGCAGTACATGGTTTGACGGCACGCCGCTGTCGCTGCGTTGATTTGTCCAAATGAGTCGTCATGGCCGGGCTTGTCCCGGCCATCAACGTCTTTGTAGATGTGTCACGGCTTAGTAAAGACGCAGATGCCCGGGACTTCTGACGCGAAGATGCGCTTCGCGCTTTTGCCGGGCCATGACGAAAGTCCCTTATGTCTCCCCGCACCGCCACCCTGATTGGCCTTTCCGCGATCCTGATGTGGTCGTTGCTCGCAGTGCTGACGGTCGCGACCGGCAAGATTCCCGCCTTTCAGCTTGCCGCCATGACCTTCGCCATCGGCGCGCTGGTCGCCTTCGCGAGCTTCATCTTTCGCCCCTCCGCTTTCGGCGCGCTGAAGCAGCCGCTCGTCGCCTGGGTGGTCGGCGTCGGCGGTCTGTTCGGCTATCACGCATTGTATTTCCTGGCACTGCGCTTTGCGCCGCCGGCCGAAGCCGGGCTGCTCAATTATCTCTGGCCGCTGCTGATCGTGCTGTTCTCATCGCTGCTGCCCGGGGAGCGCTTGCTGTCGCATCACGTCATCGGCGCGCTGCTGGGCCTTGCCGGCACGGTGCTGCTGTTGATGGGCGGTGGCGGCAGCGGCTTTGAGGCGGGCCAGCTGCCGGGCCTCGCGGCGGCCTTCGTCGCAGCCTTTGTCTGGGCGTCCTATTCGGTGATGTCGCGGCGGCTCAAGGCGGTGCCGACAGATGCGGTCGCAGGCTTCTGTCTCGCCACCGCTATCCTCGCCGCCATCGTGCACATATTCGTCGAGAAGACGGTTTGGCCGGAAACGCCTGGCCAATGGCTTGCCATTGTCGCGCTCGGTATCGGCCCCGTGGGCGCGGCCTTCTTCACCTGGGACATCGGCATGAAGCGCGGCGACATCCGCGTGCTGGGCGCGGCATCCTACGCCACGCCGCTGCTCTCGACCGCATTCCTGATTCTGGCAGGCTTTGCCAAGCCCACCGCGACCATCGCCATTGCCGCGATCCTGATCGCCGGCGGCGGTTTGATCGCGGCAAAGGATATGTTCCGGCTTCGCGCGCAAGCAGGCTCGTAGGGCGGGAATTCCTGCGATCTACGCCGGCGCCCAGTCCTTTGCCGCCATCTCGAACCTCACGAATTCGAACGCCGGCGCCACGGTGCAGCCGACCAGCGTCCAGTCGCCGGTGCTTTCGGCCGCCTGCCAGGCGCCCGCCGGCACGATAGCCTGCGGCCGTTCGCCGGCGGCGACATCGGAGCCGAGCGTGATGGTATGCGGCGCGCAGCCTTCATTGGCAATGCGCAGCGTCAGCGCGGCGCCCGAGTAGTAGTGCCAGACCTCCACCGCATCGATGCGATGCCAATGCGAGCGCTCGCCGCGCGCCAGCAGATAATAGATCGCGGTCGAACAGGCGCGGCCCTGCACATCGGCACGGACGTCGCGGAAAGTCTCGCGATAATGTCCGCCCTCCGGATGCGGCTTGAGCTCGAGCCGCGCAATGATGTCGGAGGCAGTGGGCATGGTCAGGACTTGTTCTTGCGCTCGCGCAGCTCGCCGAACACCTCCGCGGCAGCGGCGCCCTTCATGTGCAGCGCCGCGGCAACCGCCGGATCGTCGGCGCGCAGGAACACGTTGGACTTCTTCTCCTCGCCGAGCTTGACCGGAATAGTCGCCTTGTTCTGCGCACGCAGGCTGGCGACTTGCTCGGCACGGGCCTTCAGTGCGGGATTGTCGCCGTCGACCGTCAGCGCGAACTTGACGTTGGAGGCGGTGTATTCATGGCCGCAATAGAGGCTGAAATCGTCGGGCAGGGCGCGCAGCTTCAGGAGCGAATCCCACATCATCGGATGTGTGCCCTCGAACACGCGGCCGCAGCCGATCGAGAACAGCGTGTCGGCGGCAAACAGCGCCTTCTCCCTGTCGAACACATAGGAGACGTGGTCGAGCGTGTGACCGGGCGTTTCCAAAACCCGCGCCAACAGGTTGCCGACCTTGACCACGTCGCCATTGGCGACGCGCAGGTCGGCATTGGCGATCGCAGCCTTCTTGTCATGCGGGGCGACGACGCGGCACTTGTATTTCTGTTTCAGCTCGGCGACGCCGCCGACATGATCGTGATGGTGGTGGGTGATCAGGATGTCGGTCAGCGCCCAGTTCTCCTGCGCCAGCGCCTTCAGGATGGGTGCAGCCTCAGGGGCATCGATCGAGGCGGTCGCCCGCGTCTCGGTATCGTGGATCAGATAGCCGAAATTGTCGGACAGGCAGTTGAACACGCGAATTTCGGCAGCCATGATTTCTCCACGAACTTTGCCCGAACCGCTTCAAGAGATATGGCGTTAACGTTGCTGCGGCAATGCCAATTTGGCCGCGCCGCGGGGAACATCCTCGTGTTACAGTATAATTTGACGCGTTTTCTTTACGCGAACCGGAGCCGATCCCGCGTCATGTGCGGGGCGGGCTTCGCTTGAAAACGCTGCGGGAGCGCCATGGACGTCATCGATCTCCGCGATTTCTATTCGCAGCGCCTCGGCATCGTGGCGCGTCGGCTGATCAATCGCGGCATCCAGGCCTGCTGGCCGGATGCGGAGGGCCAGCGCGTGCTCGGCCTCGGCTATCCCACGCCCTATCTTGGGCTGTTCCGCGACAACAGCGAGCGCTGCATCGCCTTCATGCCGGCGGCACAGGGCGTGCTGAAGTGGCCGACCGGGCGGCCGGCGCTTGCCGCGCTGGTGGATGAATTCTCCCTGCCGCTGCCGGAGGCGTCGTTCGATCGCATCCTGCTCGTGCATGCGCTGGAGATGTGCGACGATCCGGAAAACCTTCTGCGCGAGGTGTGGCGCGTGCTCGCGCCCTCGGGCCGCATGATTGCGGTCATCCCCAATCGCCGCGGCGTGTGGACGCGCACCGACAACACGCCGTTCGGCCATGGCCGGCCCTATTCGCGCGCACAGATCACGCAGCTGCTGCGGCAGACCTGGTTCACGCCGGCCTCCTGGGGCGAGGCGTTGTTCATGCCGCCGGTCGCCAACAGCTGGTTCCTGCGCTCGGCGATGGCGTGGGAGCGCGCCGGCGAAGTGCTGTCGATGCCGCTTGCCGGGGTGCATATCGTCGAGGCGACCAAGCAGGTCTATCGCGCGCTGCCCGCGCATCGCGAGCGGGTGCGCCTGATCCCCTCGCTGCAGCCGGTGCTGCTGCCCTCGCCAAGCACGCGGGGGTGATGATTGTCGCCCCGGCGAAGGCCGGGGCCCATAACCACGAACGTTGGTTGTTCAAGCGAAGCCGTTTGCCACAGTGCCATCATTGATTAGCCGCGGCGTATGGGTCCCGGCCCCGTGCGCAATTTGCGTACCAGGCCGGGATGACAAAAAAGGTGGGCACGCTTGCGCTTTGCCCACCTTTCGAATTCGCACTGTGACGCGAAGATAATCGCGCTATTTACTCGTTGCCTGCATCATCGCCCGAGCCGGCCGGTGCTGCGCCCGCCATGTTGTCCGGGCGGGGGCCGCCATGCGGCCGGCGGCGCCGGCGCGGATAGCGCTCGCCGCCACCGCCGCCTTCATAGCTGCGCTCGCCGCCATTGATCTGCGGCTGCGGGCCGGTGATGAAGGAGGGCAGGCGGTCGACGCTGTCGGCGATCTGCGGCTGCGGTTGCGTCGGCTGCGGCTGGTATTGCGGCTGCGGGCGATGCTCGCGGTCGCCGCGGTGCTCACGGTCGCCGCGATGCTCGCGCGGCTGCTGCTGGTCGCGCTGATAAGGCTGCTGGTCGCGGTCGCGCTGATTGTTGTCGCGCTGGTTGTTGTCGCGCATATAGGGCTGCTGCTGCTGTTGTGGCACGAAGCCCGGCTCCTGGCCGAATGGCGAGAAGCCGTCGCCGTCATCCTCGCCCTCTTCCGCCGACATGTCGTTGTCGGGGCGCGGCTGCTGCTGATGCTGCGGCTGGTTCTGCCGGAACTGCTCCTGGGCAGCGGCAATCAGGCGGAAATAATGCTCGGCGTGCTGATAGTAGTTCTCGGCGGCGACGGGGTCGCCGGAAGAGCGCGCATCGCGGGCAAGCTGGACGTATTTTTCAGCCACATGGGAGGCGGTGCCGCGGATCTTGATATCGGGTCCGTTGGACTCGTAGACCCGGGTCATCGGGTTCTGGCCGCGCCGATTGTTGTTATTGTTGTTGTTCCGGTTGCGCATCCGCTTGTTGTTCTGACCGTTTCTCATGTGTCGCCTTTATTCCAGCCCTAAGAAAGTTACTTGGATCGTCGAATTCCGTTTGGATTGCCCGTTCAGCAAACGGCGCGCGTTCGCATGCACCGAATCACGGTGCCGTCCGAAACCCTGCCGTTTTCGCCAACATTCGCGTTCAACAACGACGCGTTCCCCAACCGCCAGCATTCATCGCCGGCGACCAATCATTCACCTTGCCGAAACAAGCCCAGCTCTGTTGCGTAAGTCTTCAAGCGCAATATCAGGCTTTCGTTCGCTTTGCGGTCGAGAGCTGCACAGCTTCAGCCATTGCGCTCAAAAGACCTTTGCGTTCTGGAACCGTTAATCGGCGGGGCTAAAGTGCCTCTGGTTTCCGCCCGCTTTACCTGCGGGGCCAGCCGGCAACCCTGGACCGATGTTGTGGCCGGAACGTAGTCGTTCCCGGGGGTAATTCCAAGAGGATTTTTTCGTTCCAATAGGACTTTATCGGGGCATTTTACGGGCCCCGACGGCCCTTGAAATACCTGCCAGATCGGCCCTGGGAGCCCCGTAGGGCACCAGGCCTGCCGCCGTCATCAAAGCTGCAATTTCGCCCGCCTGGCCCTCTCCGGCTTCCACAACCAGCGCGGCGCCGGGGGCCAGTATGCGCGCCGCCTGGGGGATCAGGGCACGGTAGGCGTCGAGGCCGTCGGGCCCGCCGTCCAGCGCCTTTGCGGGATCGTGGTCGCGCACTTCGATCGCAAGGCTGGCGATATCGCCTGAGCGGATATAGGGCGGGTTCGATACGATAAGATCGAACGAGCCGGTCAGGCCCAGCGCATAATCGCAGCGGATGAAGTTCGCGCGATCGGCGAGCCCCAGTCGCGCCGCGTTGGCGCGCGCAGTCTGCAGCGCCTCCTGCGAAATGTCGGTGCCAATCCCGACGGCGCCGTGCAATTCCGACAACAGCGCGAGCAGGATCGCACCGCTGCCGGTGCCGAGGTCGGCGATGCGCGTGCCCTGCCGCGCGGGGCTGTGGCGCAGCATATCGAGCGC
>DATEJC010000323.1:0-2473 GCA_035278345.1 Bradyrhizobium sp.
CAGGTCACCGAATACTGGGCGATGATCATGGGACCGCTGTTGCTGCTGATCGTGCTGTTCGCGCGCGGCGGCATCATGGGCCTGTTGGGGAGGTTCTCCCGTGGCTGAGCATCTCTTGCGCGTCGAAAATCTGGTGCGGCGATTCGGCGGCCTCGTTGCGACCGATAATCTTTCCATGGACGTCGTGCCCGGCGAGCTGCATGCCATCATCGGCCCCAACGGCGCCGGCAAGACCACGCTGATCAGCCAGTTGACCGGGCAGCTGATGCCGAATTCCGGTGCGATCCATTTTGCCGGCCAGGACGTCACGGGACTGCCGTCTTACAAGCGCAGCGGCCTTGGGCTGGCGCGCTCGTTCCAGATCACCTCGTTGCTGCGCGACTTCACCGCCGCCGACAATGTCGCGCTGGCGGCGCAGGCGCATGCCGGCCACTCCTACCGCTTCTGGGCCAATGCGCGGAAGGAGCGGCCGCTGCGCGAGGCCGCGCATGCCGCGCTGGAGCGGGTCGGGCTTGCAAAACGTGCCGACGTGCTGGTCTCGGAACTCAGCCATGGCGAGCAGCGCGAGCTCGAGCTTGCGGTGGCGCTCGCGACCAGGCCGCAACTCCTGCTGCTTGACGAGCCGATGGCGGGGCTCGGGGTCACCGAGTCCCAGCGCATGGTCGCGCTCCTGAAGGAGCTGCGCAAGGAAGTCACCATCGTGCTGGTCGAGCACGACATGGAGGCGGTGTTCGCGCTGGCCGACCGCATCACCGTGCTGGTCTATGGCCGCGTGATCGCCTGCGGCAAGCCGGACGAGATCCGCAACAATGAGGAAGTCAAACGCGCCTATCTCGGCGACCAGCATGCGGTGACGCGCCATGTCTGATCAAAGGATCTCTGATACGTTGCTCGAAATCGATGGCATCGAAACCTGCTACGGCCTGAGCCAGGTGCTGTTCGGCCTGTCGCTGTCGATCAAGTCGGGCGAGATGATCGCACTGATGGGCCGCAACGGCATGGGCAAGACCACCACCATCCGCTCCATCATGGGCCTGACGCCTGCGCGTGCTGGCGCCATCCGCTTTGCCGGCGAGGACGTGCGCAAGCTTGCGTCGTACAAGATCGCGCAGCTCGGCATCGGCCTCGTGCCCGAAGGCCGGCAGATCTTCCCGAACCTCACCGTGCGGGAAAACCTCGTCGCGGCCTCCGGCAATCGCCTCGGGGCGCGGGACCCGTGGACGCTGGAGAAAATCTACGCGCTGTTCCCGCGCCTTTCCGAACGCTCCACCAATATGGGCGTCACGCTGTCCGGCGGCGAGCAGCAGATGCTCGCCATCGGCCGCGCGCTGATGACCAATCCGATGCTGCTGATCCTCGATGAAGCGACCGAAGGCCTCGCGCCCCTGATTCGCGAGGAAATCTGGAGCTGCCTGTCGATGCTGAAGCAGCAAGGCCAGTCCGTGCTGGTCATCGACAAGAACGTCGGCAACCTCGCCAAGATCGCCGACCGTCACTACATGATCGAACGCGGCCGCACCGTGTGGAGCGGCACATCGGAGCAGCTCCTGGCCGAGCCCGAGCTGCAGCACCGGTATTTGGGGATTTAGCCCCGCTGTCTCACGGTGGTGAGAGTCTCGCCCTCAAAACATCTCGAAATATTCGCGGTGCTCCCAGTCCGACACCTCGGCCTGGAAGCGGTCGATCTCGGCATTCTTGATGTGGACGTAGTAATCTACGAACGCGGCACCCAGGCTGTCGCGGAAGAAGGGATCGTCGCTGAGTGCGACCACCGCCTCGCGCAGGCTCTTCGGCAGCAGCGCCGCCTTGGTTTCGTAGGGCGCATCCGCCGACGGGCCGGGGTCGAGCTTGCGGTCGACGCCGTCGAGGCCGGAGAGGATTTGCGTCGCCATGTAGAGATAGGGATTGGCCGCCGGCTCGCCGATCCGGTTCTCCAGCCGCGTCGCCGCTTCGCCGGCACCGCCGAGCACGCGGATCATGACGCCGCGGTTGTCGCGGCCCCAGATCGCGCGATCAGGCGCCAGCGAATAGGAGCGGTAGCGCTTGTAGCCGTTGATGGTCGGCGTGGTGAACACGGTAGATGCGCGGGCATGCTCGAGCAGGCCGGCGAGATAATGCTTGCCGAAGGCGCTCAGCACCTCGCCCTTGTCCTTGGCCATGAACGCGTTCTCGCCGGTGGTGCGTGACACCAGCGATTGGTGCAGGTGCCAGCCGCTTGCAAACACATTGGGCAGTTTTGGCCGGCACATGAAGGTGGCGTGATAGCCGTGTCGCCGCGCGATCTGCTTCACCGCAGAGCGGAACAGCACCATGTTGTCGGCCGGTGCGAGCCCCCTCGCCGGCGCGAACGTGAATTCGCACTGGCTCGGCCCGAACTCGACCTCGACCGTGCGGAGCGGTAGTCCCAGCGCAAGCACGTCGCGGCGGATGATTTCGAGCGCCGGCTCCATCTGATCGTAGCGCTGTTCGGTCA
>DATEJC010000324.1:0-15411 GCA_035278345.1 Bradyrhizobium sp.
CTCCAGGCCTCGCTCGCAATGAGCGATTGCAGCTTCTCCTGCAGCATCGTCGACCATGCCTCGACCAGCCTGGATGGCCGGTTCTCGCGCAGCGTCGTAATGGCCACGGTCGACCGGATCGAAGGGCGTTCGATGGCGTGGGCGACGACATCGCCCCGCGCCACCTCGTCCTTGATCGCGACTTGCGTCAGGATCGAATAGCCCACTCCCGCCTTCACCAACTGCTTGGTCAGGGCCACGCTGTCGACTTCGATCTCGACCCGCAGCCGCACGCCATGCTGGATCGCGGCCTGCTCCACAAGGCGGCGATTGCTGTGGGGTAGCCCAGGGAGAATGAGAGGTATGTCCGCGAGATCCCGGATGTGGTAACTGGGCTTTCGTCCCGCGTCGCCAGCCGGACCGATCAATATCATGGGCTCGCTGAACAATGGACGGACATTGAACGCATCGAGAAGCGGCTGGTTGTACACGACCGCCAGGTCGACCCGCTTGTCGAGCACCCACTCCTGCAATGAACTGCTGAGCCCTTCGCGCAGGTGCAACGTCACGCGCGGCCAGCGGGCGCGGAAGTCCTTGATCAGGTCGGCCCCGATCAGTGCCCCGATCGTCGGCGGCAGCCCCACTGCGAGATGCCCACCCTCCTCGTCCGCGCTGGCACGGACCTGCTCGCCGGTCTCGTTCACCATGTGCGTGATCATCTCGGCCCGTTCCAGCAGCCTGGCACCGGCGGCGGTCAGGCGCACGCCGCGGCCATGGCGGATCAGCAACGGTACGCCGATTTCGCCTTCCAGCTTGGCGATCTGCCGGCTCAACGCAGGCTGGGCAATGTAGAGCTCGGACGCCGCACGGCTGAAGCTCCCCGACCGCGCCACGTGAATGAAGCTCCTGAGTTCTCGTATATCCATATCCAACGCCAGCCATGCCGAAGAAGCATAGGATCATATATTCATACGGTCTTTGTCAAAGTTTTTACATGGACCTATGCTTCATACAAATAGCAAGCCACTCAAAACAAGCCGCCATCGGCGACCTTAGGAGACGTGATGAAACAACTGAAGAAACTGCATGTGCAGGTATTGATCGGGCTGGCGTGCGCCGTCGTGCTCGGTCTTTTGGCGCCCGCCACCGCCATGGCGATGAAACCGCTGGGCCAGGGCTTCATCGCACTGTTGAAGATGATGCTGGCACCGATTATCTTCTGCACCCTGGTCCAGGGCCTCGCCCACGTCAAGGACATGCGCAAGCTGGGACGGCTGGGATTGAAATCCCTGGTCTACTTCGAAGTCGTCAGCACGGTCGCGATGATCATCGGTTTCGTGTTCGTGAACGTCTTCGAACCCGGCGCGGGACTGCATGCGACGAACATGGTCGAAAGCGCCGACGCCCTGAAGGCGACGGCCGGCGCCGGCCAGATCTCCGCGGTCAACTACCTGCTGGGCCTGATTCCGCACACGCTCGTGGACGCATTCGCCAAGGGCGACATCGTGCAGGTCCTCATCATTTCTATCCTCGCCGGACTGGCCCTGAACGTCTCGGTCGGCGCCGACTCTACCCTCTTGCGCGGCATCGACGAAGCGCAGGCCGTCCTGTTCAAGATGCTGGCGTTCATCATGAAGCTGGCGCCGCTGGGGGCGTTCGGCGCCATGGCGGCCGCGATCGGCAGCTACGGCGGCATGACGCTCGTGTACCTGTTGAAAGTCATCGTCGTCTACTACGGTGCATCGCTGGTGTTCGTGTTCGGCGTGCTGAGCTCGATCAGCTGGATGATCGGCCTGCCGTTCTTCGGCGTGCTGAAACTGATCCGCGACGAGATCCTGCTGATCTTCGGCACCGCGTCCAGCGAAGTCGCCTTCCCGCGCCTGCTCGAAAAACTGCAGCGCGCCGGTTGCGACGAGGTCGTCGTCGGCTTTGTCCTGCCGGCCGGCTACAGCTTCAACCTGGACGGCACGTCCATCTACATGGCGATCGCGATCGGCTTCATCGCCCAGGCGACGGACACGCCGTTCTCGCTCTGGCAGCAGCTGGGCCTGCTCGCCATCCTGAGCCTGACCTCGAAGGGCGGCACCACGGTGGCCGGCGGCGCGTTCGTGAAACTCGCGGCGACCCTGCAATCCGTACGCACGCTGCCGCTCGGCGGCCTCGGCCTGCTGTTCGGCATCGACCGCGTGATGGCGACCGCCACCGCCCTCGTCAACGTCGTCGGCAACACGATCGCGGTCTTCGCCATCTCGCGCTGGGAGAACGGCTTCGATGCGGATGCATTTGCCCGCGAGACGGGAACGCGTGCGCGCCGCACCCGCCTGCAGCCGGACAAGGCCGCGGCGCAATCCCAGCCGGCCCAATCGAACATCTGACACCAAGGAACCACCATGCCACGCATTTCGCCTATCGATCCCGAGCGTCTCGACGCCGCGCAGCGCGCCGTCCACGACGCCATCGCCAGCGGCCCGCGCAAGGGCGTCCGCGGCCCGCTCGCGGTGTGGCTGCACCGCCCGCAGCTTGCCGACCGCGCCCAGGCGCTGGGCCGCTACTGCCGCTACGACAGCAGCCTGCCGCCGCGCCTGTCCGAACTCGCCATCATGCTGATGGGCCGCCACTGGCTCGCCGAATACGAGTGGGCCGCGCACAAGCCGTTCGCGCTGGAAGCCGGCCTGTCGTTGGAGGTGCTCGATGCGATCCGCGACGGCCGCGCGCCGGCCTTCACGAAGCGTGACGAAGCCTTGATCCACGCGTTCATGCAGCAGCTCCATGAACGCCGCGCCATCGACGACGCGCTGTATGCCGACCTCGAACGCGAAATCGGCCGCGACGCCCTGGTGGACCTGGTCGGCGTGGCCGGCTACTACACGCTGATCTCGATGACGATCAAGGTCTTCGAGGTGCCGCCGCCCGCCGGCGTTGCACCGGAACTCCCTACCTCCACGAATTAAGGAAAGCAGCATGGAAACTTCAACCGCACACCCGTCCACGGCGCCGGGACGCCTGAACAACAAGGTCGCCATCGTCACCGGCGCCGGCTGCGTCGGCCCGGGCTGGGGCAACGGCCGCGCCGTCGCCGTGCTGTTCGCGCAGGCGGGCGCAAAGATTTTCGCCGTGGACAAGAGCGCGGAAGCGATGGAAGAGACCGTCCGACGCGTCCGTGAAGCCGGCGGCACGATCACGGCGCACACGTGCGACGTCACCGACAGCGCCGCCGTCGAAGCCATGGTCGCCGCCTGCAAGGCCGAATACGGCCGCGTCGACATCCTGGTCAACAACGTGGGCGGCTCGGCGGCCGGCGGTCCGGTCGCGCTGTCCGAAGACAAATGGGATGCGCAGGTCGCCTTCAACCTGAAGAGCGTATTCCTGACCTGCAAGCACGTGCTGCCGGTGATGGAAGCGCAGGGCCGCGGCGCCATCGTCAACACGGCGTCGACTTCCGGGATCCGCTGGACCGGCTCCGCGCAGGTTGCGTATGCCGCGTGCAAGGCCGGCGTGATCCAGCTGGGCAAGGTCGTCGCCGTCGAGTATGCAAAAAAAGGCATCCGCGTGAACACGGTCGTGCCGGGCCAGTTGCATACGCCGATGGTCGAAGTCCGCCTGGCCGGCCAGCGCAGCGGCGGCGACGTCGACAAGCTGCTGGACAGCCGGCTCGCGCGCATCCCCCTCGGCTTCATGGGCGACGGCCGGGATACCGCCAACGCGGCGCTGTTCCTCGCGTCCGACGAAGCGCAATTCATCACCGGCACCGAAATCATCGTCGATGGCGGCATGACCGCAAGGTGCGACTGATGGTCCGGCTCGCGCTCACCGGCGGCCCGTGGGACTGCCACACCCATATCTACGGACCGTGGGACGCGTTTCCCCTGCCCGCCACGGCCGCGTACCGGCCGGCAGCGGCGCCCATGACCGAGCTGCTGGCGATGCACGAACGGCTCGGGATCGGCCACGGCGTGCTGGTGCAGGCGGCCTGCTACCAGTCGGACCACAGCGCGCTGCTGGCGGCGCTCGCGGCGACGGACGGACGCTACCGCGGCGTGGCGCTCATCGACGAGACCATGGATGACGCCGACCTGCGCTCGCTGCACGACGGCGGGGTCCGCGGCGTGCGCTTCAATTTCATGGGACACCTGCCCGGCGAACGCGACCTCGACCGGTTGCGCAGCGTCGCCGAACGGGTGCGCCCCCTGGGCTGGCATGCGCTGCTGCACGGACAGCTGGCGCAAGTCCTGCCGGTCCTCGACGCCTGGCGCGACCTCGACATGCCGCTCGTGATCGACCACATGGCGCGCCAGGATGCGACGCGCGAATGGGACGAGCCCGCCCTGAAGCGGCTGGAACGCCATCTTGCGCATCCGCAGCGGTGGCTCAAGCTGTCCGGCGTCGACCGCGCGATGCAGGGCGCGCCGGCGCCGTGGCCCGCCGCGCTGCCGCTCGCCCGACGCCTGCTCGCCGCCGCGCGGCAGCGCGCGATCTGGGGCACGGACTGGCCGCACCCGAACATCCAGGGCCCCGTGCCCGACGACGGCCAGCTGCTCGACTTCCTGGTAGAGGTCTGCGGCGACGCGGCGACCGCACAGGCCGTACTGGTGGATAACCCGAAGCGGCTGTATTTCTGACCACACGATTGCATCAATCAAATAGCGACAAGGAGACGATGGAATGAACAAATCAAGTAACCGTGCTTGTGCGACAGCCCTGCTTGCCCTCGGCTGTTCGGGATTGTTGTCGACCACGGCGCAGGCCGCCGACATCCATGTCCTCGCCACGGGCGCGCTGTCGGCGGCGTTCAGGCAACTCGGCCCCGACTTCGAGAAGAAGTCCGGCCACCATCTGGTGGTGTCGTGGGGCCCGTCCTACGGTAGCTCGCCCGATGCGCTGCCCATGCGCATCCAGGCCGGCGAAGCGATGGACGCGTGCTTCATGATCAAGGCGGCGATGGCCGATCAAATCAAGCAAGGCAAGCTGCTGCCCGCGACCGCCGTCGACCTGGCCGAGTCGCGCGTCGGCGTCGCCGTACGGGCGGGCCTGCCCCGGCCGGACATTGCGTCGGTCGACAGCCTGCGCGCCACGCTGCTCGCGGCGAAGTCGGTCGCGTTTTCCGAGGGCGCGAGCGGCAAGTACATCGTCGGCACCCTGTTCCCCGAGCTCGGCATTGCCGACGCGATGAAGGCGAAAAGCGTACCCATCCACGGACGCGAACTGGTCGGCACGGCCATCGAACGCGGCGACGCCGACCTCGGCCTGCAGCAGATCAGCGAGCTGCGCGCCATTCCCGGCATCCAGTACGTCGGTCCGCTCCCGGAAGCCGTGCAAAAGGTCAGCGTCATCGCCGCGGCGATCGGCAAGGACGCCAGGGAGCGCAAGGCCGCCGAAGCCTTCCTCGCCTACCTGAAGACGCCGGAGGCCGCAGCGACGTTCGTGAAGACGGGACTCGACCCGATCGGCGCGAAATAAAACGAATAACCACGACAGACAGGAGACTCACATGAAACTTCGCAAGCTCAGCTACGCATTCGTCCTCGCCGCAACCTTGTCGGCATGCGCGTTCGCCGGCACCGCCGGCACGGCGGATCATCAACTCGTCAAGTACGGCAACGTGCAGATCGACGTGATGCGCCAGGGACAAGGCCCCGTCATCGTGATGCTGCCGTCGCTCGGTCGCTCGGTGCGGGACTACGACCAGGTCGCCGAGCGACTGGTGGCGGACGGGTTCCGCGTGCTGCGTCCCGAACCGCGCGGGATCGGACTCAGCAAAGGTCCGATGGAGAATCTCAGCGTGCACGATTTCGCGAAGGACGTCGCCGCCGTGATCGAGCACGAGAACAAGGGACCGGTCGTGGTGGTCGGCCATGCCTGGGGCAACTTCGCGGCGCGCCAGCTGGCGGCCGACCGGCCCGACCTCGTGCGCGGCGTCGTCGTCGCGGCCGCGTCGGCCGGCAAGGTGCCGCCCGGGTCCAACGAAAAACCGATCGGCCCGGAGATGCGCAAGGCCATCGACGGCCCCTCCGACATGAAGCTGCCGGAAGCCCAGCGCATCGAATACTTGCGCAAGGCCTTCTTCGCGCCCGGTCACGACCCGCGCGTGTGGCTGACCGGCTGGCACTCGGAAACGCACGAGGCCGAATCGCACGCGCGCAACACGACGCCGGTCGACGATTACTTCGCGGCCGGCACGGCCCCCATCCTCGACCTCCAGGCCGAAAACGACGCCGTGGCGCCGCGGCGCTTTTCCCAGGTCCTGAAGAACATGCTGGGCGACCGGGTCACCGTCGTCGTCATTCCGAATGCCGGCCATGCGCTGGCGCCCGAACAGCCGCAAGCCATGGCCGACGCGATCGCCGCGTTCGCGCACCGGGTCTTCGCAAACAAATAAACGCTACCCGCTCGCATGCGGCATCGGATCGCCCGGCGTGCAAGCCGGGCGAACGGCACTCCTTTACCTGTTCGGTCAATACCAAATGAAAAAGCAGATCATCGCATCGGGACTGCTCGTCCTGGTGGGCGGCACGTCGTCCGCGCAAAGCAATGTCACGCTGTACGGGATCGTCGACGTCGGTCTACGTTACGGAAACGCCGCTACGTCGAACGCCAACACGCTGTCAGTTGGATCGGGGCAGCAACGGGCGTCGCGCTTCGGCTTTCGCGGCACCGAGGAGCTGGGCGGCGGACTTTCGGCCAGCTTCCAACTGGAAAGCGGCTTCAACGCCGACGACGGCACACTGGGCTACGGCAACCGTCTCTTCGGCAGGCAATCGTGGGTCGGGCTGAACGGCGGATTCGGATCGATCCGCTTCGGCAGGCAGACGACCGCGGTCTACGACGTGCTGTTCACGGTCGATCCGTTCGTCATCAACGGCACCGGCAACGCGCAACGGGTGTTCGCCTACGGCCTCGGAAAAGCCGATCCACTGTCCCGGGCAGACAATGCGGTCACGTACAGCATCCGACTGCACAACGGCATCGGGTTCTACGCCGGCCACGCGTTCGGCGAAAAGGCTGGGAGCTTCGCCAGCAACAGCAGCGACTTCGCTTCGGTATCGTACGTGGCGGGCGCGTGGAATGTACGCGCGGCGTACCAGCATGCCGACGGCGTCGACCTCGGCGCGGCATCGACGCCGCTGGGTGCCCTGGTCGGCCCAGCACATCTGGGATCCGCGAACGTCAACGTGAAAAGCGCGGTCGTCGGCGCCGTCTACGATCTCGGGCCGGTCAAGTTCCACGGCATTTATGGCGATACGCGCATCGGCAATGGCGGCGCGCTGGCGATGCGCAGCTACATGACCGGGGTGACCGTCGGCGCCGGGCGCGGCACGATGTGCGCATCGTGGAA
Source organism: Bradyrhizobium sp. (assembly GCA_035278345.1). Taxonomy (GTDB): domain Bacteria; phylum Pseudomonadota; class Alphaproteobacteria; order Rhizobiales; family Xanthobacteraceae; genus Bradyrhizobium. The sequence continues at coordinate 7,313 of DATEJC010000324.1, forward strand.
TCGCAACGACATCCGGGAGTTCCGCAACGGGGTCTCCGACCAGTACGCTCTGGACTACACCTACCCGCTCAGCAAACGGACATTTCTCTATGCGGCGTCCGGCTATACTAAGAACGGTGGCGGTGTGCGCCTGAACTCGGCAAGAAACGGCTTCAGCGGACGTGAGGTAGAGACTGGAGTACGTCACACGTTCTAATGATCAGGCAGCAACCTGCCGCTCCTGAAATGGGCTATCGGAGCTGAAGTGGCACATCGATAGCCGACGTACGCAAGCCTGAAGACTGACTTACACCGACAGAGCTCCACGCAGATATTGGGCCGGCGTACTTCCCATCTCCTTCTTGAACATTGTGATGAACGCGTTGACGGAGTCGTAGCCCAGCACGGCCGCGACGTTCTGCACTGCGGCGCCACCAGCCAGTTCGCGCAATGCGACGACGAGATGCAGCTGTTGGCGCCACCTGCCGAATGTCAAGCCGGTCTCCTGCACCATCAGCCGCGCCAGCGACCGCTCGCTCATCGCCACCCGGCTCGCCCATTCCCGCAATGTGCTCCGGTCGGCCGGATCCCGTGTCAGGGCATCGGCGATCGTTCTCAGCTTCAGGTTGGCAGAAACTGGCAGGTTGAACCGTTCTCGCGGCATTCGAGCCAACTCGTCGAGGACGACACGTGCGATTCGCGCGACATGGCTGTCCAATGGGTAATCCGGCGGTTCGCTTGCCAGCCGCTCGACCATTTCCCGGATCATCGGAGACACCGACAGGGCACAGCACCCTTCCGGGAGCGCCGCAGCCCCAGGCTCGACGAACAGGTAAGTCAACCTCGCATTCGATGTCGCACGCGCGCTATGCGACACGCCTCCTGGAATCCACACGCCGCAGTTCGGAGGGACGATCCAGATCGCTCCTTCTGCGGTACAGGTGACCGCGCCGTGCAAGGCGAGGATCAGCTGTCCCTTCCGATGCGTATGCCGAGGCACCTCTCCTTCGTGATCAGCGAAATCGATGCGGCGTGCGACGGCCGGGCAATCCGTAAGATCCGGGTCGAAGGCGGTAACGGCGGAAGAAGGAACTGACATCGGTTGGCAGGATTCAGGTATTTTCTGACAGGATACCGAATTGATTCAGCTTTGCAAGGAAGCGATACTTCCTGCATGAATACCAATCCTCCTCCCAAGCCCGTCGCAACGGCTAGGCTGCCAGCTCTTCGCAGCTTATTACCGCGCCAGTCAGGTCCTATCCTGCAAGCCGACGGCGAAGCGCTGCTGTTCTCCGCAAAAACCTTTGTGGCGGCCATGTTGGCCTACTACGTCGCCTTGCGGATTGGACTGCCAAGGCCCTACTGGGCCGTCCTGACCGTCTATATCGTCTCCCAGACTTCGGCAGCAGCATCGCTCAGCCGCGGCATTTACCGCTTTGCCGGGACGCTTGTCGGGGCCATCGCGACGGTGGCGATCGTACCGCACTTCGTGAACGAGCCCGCCGCGTGCAGTCTCGCGCTGGCCTGCTGGATCGGCCTGTGCCTGTATTGTTCGCTGCTCGACCGCACGCCGCGTGCCTACGCATTCGTGCTCGCCGGCTATACGGCCAGCCTGATCGGCTTCCCCAGCGTATCCGATCCCGGTGCAATATTCGACACTGCTTCGTTGCGCGTGCAGGAAATCACCCTCGGCATTCTCTGCGCCGTCCTGACGCACCGCTTCATGCTGCCCAGGCGCATGAGAGGACAGTTCATGGGCAAGCTTGCGGCGACCCTGTGCGATGCGCACCGCGTGGCGGGCGTCGCGGTGGGCGGCATGCCCGCGCAGGACACCAGGCAGAATCGGCAACAACTCGCGGTCGACCTGCTGGCCTTGCAGGGTCTTACGCCCCATCTGCCATACGATCCGGTCCCTTCGACTCCCCATCGCGAAGAACTTCAGCGCATGCACGACCGGCTGGCACGCCTCCTTCCGCTGGCAAGCGGAATCGAGGATCGCGTACACGCTCTCAGCACGCGCCTGCAGAAGATGCCCGGTGAACTAGCCGCATTGCTGGTCGAAGTTGCCGCCTGGCATGCCACCATGGATGCACAAGTCCGAGACACCGCCGCCATATCCCTGATCGAACGAGCCCGTCGGTGCCACGCCGCCATGGATGCGCAAGCGCCTGCGATCGGTTGCCCCATGGCCGCCAGTCTCGCCGGCAACCTGGCCGACATGGTTAGCCTGCTACATGACTGCGACCGTCTCGCGCGCCGCATTGCAAACCCAGGCCCGCTACGCACCCCGCTTAAGCTGTACTGGCCGGCACCCCGCACCGGATATGTGTACCACCGCGACTCGCTGATGTCCTTGCGCGCCGCACTGGGCGCTATCGCCGGCATCTGCATCGGTTGCGCCTTCTGGATCTGGTCGGCGTGGCCGGATGGAGGCACTGCGGTGTCCCTGCTCGGCGTTTGCTGCGCCTTGTTCGGCAACGTCGATTCGCCGGTACCGAATGTGCGCAAATACATGAAAGGCTCTTTGTATGGCGTTGCGGTCAGTCTCGTGTACGGTTTCGCCGTCCTTCCCCGCGTCACCGACTTCACGGTGCTGGTTGCCGTGCTTGCGCCGGTGTTGCTGTTCGCCGGTTCCCTGCAAGCGCGTCCACAGACCGCATTCATGGCTCTGGGCATCACGCTCACGGTGCCGATCCTTGCGGGACTCGGCGCCGGCTACCGCGGCGACTTCGCCGAATCGCTCAACAGCTGTATCGCCTTGTTTACAGCAACCGGATTCGCGGCGGTCAGCATGACCATATTCCAGACCGTGCCGGTCGACGCGGCGATTGATCGGCTGTTGCGGCTGAGCCGGAACGATATCCGGCGACGCGCCCTCGGCGGCGGCGGCGATGAGGCGTATTGGACCAGCCTCATGGTAGACCGGACAGCGCTACTCGCCACCCGGCTGCACCTGTCCGGACGGCCGCGCTCCGACCTGCTCGACGATATGGTGCGCCAGCTACGCATCGGCCATGCCGCCGGCGCCCTGCGACAGGCGGTCCGGCTCGGCGACAACGACTTTCCGCGCGAGACAGGTTCCATCCTGGCCGCGCTCGCCGACGCCTTCGACACACGCAAGCCGCCCCGGCCCGCCGACATTACCGGCATCGTGGAGCGCATCGATCGGCTGGCCACCGCCATCGCCCACCGCACGGGCCACGGCATGCCGCGCTCGCTGGACGTGCTGCCCGAGCGACTCCTGGATCTGCGGCTCGCCTTGGTCGCAGGCGCACCTGAGCACGCGGAGTCCACGCCATGATCCTTGATCTCGCCATCGGCGGCGTACTGATCCCGGGCCTGCTGGTCCTGGCATTGCTCGCGCTGGTGGGCACGTTCGCAGCGCTGCATCTGCTCGCCGCCGCCGGTATTCGTCGCTTGTTCGGTTCCTGGGCTGTCGTCGAAATCGCACTGTTCACCATCCTTTTCGCCCTGCTCGTGCAGTATTTGCCAACCAACGGAATATTTTTATGAAGCCAGTATTATCCCTGCTCGGCCGCTACGCCCTTACCCTTTGCGCAAGCGCGGCCGCACTGTTTCTCGCCACGCAAGCATGGAGCCGTCATCAACAATCGCCCTGGACCCGCGATGGTCGCGTCCGCGCGGACATCGTGCGTGTATCCACCGATGTCGGCGGCCTGGTGACGCAGGTCCTCGTCCGTGACAACGAAACCGTCCTCCCCGGCCAGCTCTTGCTTGTGCTGGACCGCCCTCGCCTTGCTGCCACGATTGAACGCGCAGATGCGGCCATCGCGGAGGCTCAGGCTCAGCTGGAGCAGGCGCGTAAGGAAGCGCGCCGCGACGTCGTCCTCGGGGAGCTCGTGGCAACCGAAACGCGCGAGCAGAGCGCCGCGAAGGTCGTGACGCTGGAAGCGACGCTCAAGCGCGCGCTCGCGGATCGCAACGTAGCACGCGTGGATCTGCAGCGTACCGAGATTCGTGCAAGCGTTGGCGGCATCGTCACCAACCTCGACATGCACCCTGGCGACTACCTGGCGGCGGGAGCGCAGGCGATGGCTCTGGTCGATACGGCATCGCTGCGCGTCGAAGGCTACTTCGAGGAGACAAAACTGCGCCATGTGGCCGTAGGCGACCGCGCACGCGTGCGCCTGCTGGGAGAGGATGCCGACATCGAAGGTCGGGTCGAGAGCATCGCGGCGGCCATCGCCGACGACCAGCGGGACGACACCGGAAATCTCCTGCCTCGGATCGCACCGACGTTCTCCTGGGTCCGCCTCGCACAACGCATCCCGGTGCGCGTCCGCATCGAGCGCCTCCCAGCTGGGACCCGCCTGATCGCGGGCAGAACGGCAACCGTTGAAATCGTTCCGGCAAGCGCAGCACCGGCCCGGCCCGGTCTGGGGGCCCAGTCATGAAGCGCCTCGTCTCCATACTTCCCGCCGCACTGCTGGCCGCCTGCGTAGCGGGCCCCAACTACCGCATGCCATCCGAAGCCGTCGCCGAGCGGTCCAAAGCCAACGCGCCCTTTCTCGGGCAGGCGGATGCGGGTACCACGCAACAGGCACTGCCGCCACGCTGGTGGCACCTCTACGATGACGCCAGGCTCGATGCCTATGTCGAGGAAGCGCTTGCGGCGAATACCGACCTGCGCGCGGCGCAGGCCAACTTGCAGCGCGCAACGGCGGTGGTGCGCGAAGCGCAAGCCTCCGCTTCCGCGCGTACCAGCCTGAACGGCCAGTCGCTCGTTGCCCGCGCCGCCGGTCCCGACGTGGGACTGCCCTCCCGGTTCAGCTACTCGCTTGGATTCGCACTCGACTATCCGCTCGACCTGGCCGGAAGCATCCGCCGCGGCATCGAAGCGGCCAGTGCGCAGGCCGAAGCGGCGGTCGCGGCCCGCGACGAGGTACGCGTGTCGGTCGCTGCCGCCGTCGCACGCAGCTATGCGCATGTTTGCTCGGCAAACCTTGCCCTGGATGCCGCTCGGCGAGTGGCCACGATCCAGCAATCGACGCTCGACGTCGCCATACGCATGGGCCGCGGGGGACGCGGTACCCGCTTCGACATCGATCGCGCACGCGCGGCAGTCCATTCCAGCACTGCGGCGCTTCCCGGGATCATTGCCGAAAGACAGTCAGCGTTGCTCGAACTGACGGCGCTGATGGGCCGTTTTCCAGCTGACCTGCCGCCCAACGCGCAAGAATGCGACACCATCCCGGCGTTACGTCAGGTGCTACCAGCCGGCGACGGCGCGATGCTGATCCGACGCCGGCCGGATATCAGGAATGCTGAACGCCGCCTGGCGGCGGCAACAGCCATGATCGGCATCGAGGAAGCTGAACTTTATCCACGCGTCAGCTTCGGCGCATCGGCAGGAACGGCGGCGCCGATCGGCAGGCTGCTGTCGCCCTCTTCATTCGGAGCCAGCATCGGTCCGCTGATCACGTGGGCATTCCCGAACAGGCGGGCCGTGCATGCCCGGGTCGACCAGGCCACCGCCGATGCGGACGCCGCATTCGCGCGCTTCGATGGGACGGTGCTCCAGGCTCTTCGCCAAGTCGAGACCGCGCTCTCCAGCTACGCGCGGGCGCGCGACAAGCTGCACGATCTGGAACAGGCAGAGGCCGCCGCTGCCAAGGCCAGCGAAGATGCCGCAACCCTTCAACGTTTCGGCCGCACGCCGTTTCTCGACGTCCTGAATGCCCAGGCCCGCTACGCGGACGCACAAGCCAGCCTGTCGCTGGCGCGTGCCAGCTTCATTGATCGCGAAATCGACTTGATGCTTGCGCTTGGCGGAGGTCGGGAATGAAGGCTCTCTACTGGATGCGCAGTCTACCCAATGAATTGCAGCGTGTTCGACGATTTCCGTGTGGCTTGTAAAAGTAAATAAGCGTGAATCGCTACGAGTTCAGTAGACGCGCATGAGCGAGGACAGAGTTCGAACCCGTCCATCCAGTTTTGCAGGCGGCCTTAGCTCTTCAGTACATGTCCAAAAGGGTCGGATCTGCCGAGTTATTTGCAGGAAGACCTCAACGCCATCGCAGTTTCGCTCAATACCCGACCGCGAGAAACGCTCGGCTGGAAAACGCCACTTGCTGTCTATACCGAGCACATGTCTCGACTACAATTACTGCCGGATTCGATCCATTAAACCCGGTGTTGCGGTTGGTTCTTGTGACCGCCGCTTCTTCGCGCAACGCAGTAGGGTACGTCTTCTTTATTTTCGTCAAAAAAGCTCCCGTTGTTGCAACTCTACCAAACAAGATTGTCGGAAAATCTCAGGCTAGCTCAACCTCATTTCCCGAGCTCGCCATCGGCCCACGAATTGTTGGCTTTTCCCCATGGATCTTCTTCCGGTCGCGGGAATTTCGCGCTGATGAAATCGACAAAACTGCGCACTTTGGCAGAGAGCAGACGCCGGCTCGGATAGACCATCACAACGGTGACCGCCGGCAGCCGATACGCCGGCAATACCCGCACCAGCCGTTTGTTGGCCAAATCGTCGCACAGTGCAAAGGATGGTCTAAATACCAGGCCCATGCCAGCCGCTGCGCATTGGCGCAACAGGTCGCCGTTATTCGAGAACATCCGACTCGTGACCGGAATGTTCACGCTGCCGTGCGCTCCCGAGACAAGCCAGGAATGGCGCAGCTGTTCAAACGAAAAATTCAGGCATGCATGGTGCGCCAAGTCTTCCGGCACCAGAGGCGCGCCGCAGCGTTCGACATATCCAGGTGACGCGCAAAGGTAAACTTCTGACACTCCTAATTGCCGGGCGATCATGCTGGCGTCAAATTTCTGCACACCTCCAAGGAAGATTCCGACATCGAAGCCTTCTTCCACCAGATCCACAGCCCGGTCAGACAGCATCACATCCAGTACGACATCCGGATAACTGCCGGCGTAGTCAGGCAGCAACTTGGCCAGCTGGGTTTGCCCGAAGCCGACTTGAGAATAAATGCGCAGCGCGCCACCAGGGGTTTGCGACTGATACGATGCAATCGCATCCGCCTCCTCAATGTCCTGCAGGATTTGGCGCACCCGCTCCAGATAGGCCAGACCGGTTTCGGTCAGCGAGAGCTTGCGCGTCGTCCGATTGAGCAAGCGTGTGCCGAGATGCTCCTCCAAATCGGCGACGTGGCGCGTCACCACTGCGTTCGACATGTTCATGGCGCTGCCGGCGCGGGCAAAGCCCCCTTGCTCGACGACTTTGGCAAACACACGCATTGACTGGAGACGATCCATATTTGTTCAAGCCCTCAATTGTTTTTAAGTCAGCAATAATAGATTGCGATTTTTATGGTTTTTCTTTTTCGAGAAATAGTTAAACTGGCTTCATTGGTGAGTGCACAGGAGTGCGGCTCATCGAACCCGGATCCGCCCCTTTGCCACGACTCCGGATTCATCGTCAACTGGATCTAGTGGAGAATCAAAATGAATGTCAAACAATTGATCGCCTTTGCCGTAGTGTTGGTCACGAGCGCTTCTGCATTTTCCCTGCCACTGCCGCGCCTCGACCTGCTCGGCAAGGCGGCCCCGGAATCGGCTGCGGCACGCACCATCGTGATCACTTCCGACACCAAGTACGTCAACGTCACGGGCGGCGAAACTATTCGCTTCGTCGTGGGCGAAAAATCATTCTTGTGGAATTTCGACGGTCGGATGATTGATTCATTCGACCTGAACCGCACCGCGCCTCTTGGCATGCTTGACCATCGGGTCACGGTCTATGTCGCACCAAATCCAATGTATTGAGGTAACTTTTTGGGACGACGCGGCGTTGTCCACGCTGCTGGAAGGTTGAATTTACCGACGGAAAGACTTCTCAGGCATGCTACAGATCGATCTTCAGGTACTGGCCAAGAAGATCGTAGAAATCTTCCTCGTCATCCCACGGTATCATGGGCCCCGCATTGGCGGCAGTGCATTGCGCCAGGCAAGGCGCGAGCGTTCTGATCTCGGCCAGATCGCTCGGGAGCATAACGCCGCCGCGCCCGGCGGCCATCAGCAGGCCTGGCGTATGCAGTTCGGTCAAATCGACGTGGATGTCGTCCTCGTGGAATCCGTAATGCGCCTGGACAACGGCATCCTCGTTGCAGGTGTGCAGCCATTCAGCCCGTAGA
>DATEJC010000325.1:0-2610 GCA_035278345.1 Bradyrhizobium sp.
CTCAACTTCTAACGAGATCGAAACTTAAGAGGACAGGGGCATCGTCCCCCAGAGATTGGAAAACACCATGGCAGGTGAACGCGAACGCGGCGGACGCGAACGGAGCAGGGAGCGCGAGGAGCGCGACAGCGAGTTCGTCGATAAGCTCGTCCACATCAATCGCGTGGCGAAGGTCGTCAAGGGCGGTAAGCGCTTCGGCTTTGCGGCACTGGTCGTCATCGGCGACCAGAAGGGTCGCGCAGGTTTCGGCCACGGCAAGGCGCGCGAAGTGCCGGAAGCGATCCGCAAGGCCACCGAGTCGGCCAAGCGCAATCTGACGCGCGTTGCCCTTCGTGAGGGCCGTACGCTGCACCATGACATCTTCGGCCGTCACGGCGCCGGCCGCGTTTATTTGCGTGCGGCTCCCGCCGGTACCGGCATCATCGCCGGCGGCCCGATGCGCGCGGTGTTCGAGACGCTCGGCGTCCAGGACGTGGTGGCCAAGTCGATCGGCTCGTCGAACCCCTACAACATGGTTCGCGCCACCTTCAACGCGCTCAAGCACCAGGACAGCCCGCGCTCGGTCGCAGCGCGCCGCAACATCAAGGTTTCCACCCTGCAGTCGCGCCGCGTCGGCGGCGACGCCGAGGCAGCGGCGGACTAATCGACCGATCGGAGTGAAGTCATGGCCAAGGCCGCAAAGACGATCAAGATCGAGCAGACCGGCAGCGCAATCCGCCGCCATCACTCGCAGCGCTCGACCCTGATCGGCCTCAAGCTCAACAAGATCGGCCGCACCGCCGAACTGGTGGACACACCGGAAGTGCGCGGCATGATCGCCAAGGTTCAACATATCGTCCGCATCGTCGGCGATAAGTAGTTAAGGAGAAGGGCGATGAAGCTCAGCGATATCGCCGACAACGCCGGCTCGCGCAAAAAGCGCATGCGTGTCGGCCGCGGCATCGGTTCCGGCAAGGGCAAGACCTCGGGCCGCGGCGGCAAGGGCCAGACCGCGCGTTCGGGCGTCCGCATCAAGGGCTTTGAAGGCGGCCAGATGCCGCTGCATCGCCGTCTGCCCAAGCGCGGCTTTAACAATGTGTTCCGCGTCGAGTTCGCCGAAATCAACCTCGACCGGCTGCAGCAGGCGGTGGATGCCAAGGCGATCGACGCCAAGGACACCGTGAATGCGGAGTCGCTGGTCAAGGCCGGCGTGCTGCGCCGCTCCAAGGCGGGCGTGCGCCTGCTTGGCCGCGGCGAACTCAAGGCCAAGCTGAATATCGAGGTGCACGGCGCCTCCAAGTCCGCCATCGCGGCGGTCGAGAAGGCGGGCGGCTCGGTCAAGATCCTGGCCCCGGCCAAGGAAGAAGGCGAAGCGGCGTAACATCTGCGTCATTGCCCGCCGCCTGGCTGGCAATTTGCTTTCCGGAACAATGGACTTATCGAAGCCGGATACCAGATAATATCCGGTGTCTGCCGAGGGTCCGGTTCCGGAGAGTGCGGCGGCAGGGGGCGCGCGGGAGAAAGCCAAAACATGGTCTCGGCAGCAGAACAACTTGCGGCAAACCTCAATTTCGGCGCGCTGGCCAAGGCCGAAGAGCTGAAGAAGCGCATCTGGTTCACGCTGGGTGCGCTGCTTGTTTACCGGCTCGGCACCTACATTCCGCTGCCCGGCATCGATCCCAACGTCTGGGAGCAGGTGTTCCGCTCGCAGGCCGGCGGCATCCTCGGCATGTTCAACATGTTCGCCGGCGGCGGCATCCACCGCATGGCGATCTTCGCGCTGAACATCATGCCGTACATCTCGGCATCGATCATCATTCAACTGCTGACTACCGTCTCGCCGCAGCTCGAGGCGCTGAAGAAAGAAGGCGAGGCAGGCCGCAAGACGCTGAACCAGTACACGCGCTACCTCACGGTGATCCTCGCCGCGTTCCAGTCCTACGGCATTGCCGTCGGCCTCGAAGGCGCCGGCAATGTCGTGAGCGACCCTGGCATGTTCTTCCGCCTCTCGACCGCGATCACGCTGACCGGCGGCACCATGTTCCTGATGTGGCTGGGCGAGCAGATTACCTCGCGCGGCATCGGCAACGGCATCTCGCTGATCATTCTGGCCGGCATCGTTGCCGAGCTGCCGTCTGCGCTGGCGAGCATGCTCGAACTCGGCCGTCAGGGTGCGCTGTCCACCGGGCTGATCCTGATCGTGATCATCATGGCGGTCGCGGTGATTGCCTTCATCGTGTTCATGGAGCGCGCGCAGCGCCGTCTCTTGATCCAGTATCCGAAGCGCCAGGTCGGCAACAAGATGTTCGAGGGCCAGTCCTCGCATCTGCCGCTCAAGCTCAATACCTCGGGCGTGATCCCGCCGATCTTCGCATCCTCTTTGCTGCTGCTGCCGACCACGGTCGCCAATTTCAACGCCGGCAAGGGTCCGGAATGGTTCCAGTGGCTCAACACCCAATTGAGCCACGGCCGGCCGCTGTTCCTCGTGCTCTACATCGCGATGATCGTGTTCTTCGCGTTCTTCTATACGGCGATCGTGTTCAACCCGACCGAGACCGCCGACAATCTCAAGAAGCACGGCGGCTTCATCCCGGGCATCCGCCCCGGCGAACGGACCGCCGAGTATATCGA
>DATEJC010000326.1:0-3200 GCA_035278345.1 Bradyrhizobium sp.
CTTGAATAACAATCGTGGTAACAACCGCAGGCGTGGCCGCGGCAACAATCGCCAACAGGGCGGGCAGCAGGTCAATCGTATTGATAGCCGGGCGCGGGGCAATGCACCGCAGCTGCTGGAGAAGTACAAGAAGCTCGCTCATGACGCGCACCTGAACGGTGATCGCGTGACGGAGGAATATTACCTCCAGTTCGCCGATCACTATTTCCGTGTCATCGCTGACCAGAGGCAGCGGCAGGAAGAAGCGCGCCACCCGCGCCGGGACGACCGGCCGCAGGAGTACGGCGACGATTATGGCATCGATGACGATATCTATGGCGAGGGCCCGCCCTCAAACGTCAACGGTATGAACGATCGCGGTGGAAACGATCGTGGCGGCAATGATCGCGCTCCGCGTTTCGAGCGCGAGGCGCAAGAGCAGGCGCCCGCCGAAGAGCCCGTTGAGGCGCCCGCGAACGTGGGGGCCGTGAGCGAGGGGGCCGTGAGCGAGGAGGCCGGAAACGAAGAGGTCCCCGAAAGCAACCGCTCGATTTACGAACCCGCGGAAAATCCTTTCGTGCGCGATGGCCGCGCCGGTCGTGGGCTTAAGCAGCGCAAGCCGCGCCGCCGCCCGCGCGAAGATGATGACGAGGCTGCCAATATCGGAAGCGCGGAAGCCGCCGCCGTTGCGGAAGGCGGCTTCGATCCGGCCGCATTGCCGCCCTCATTCTCGAAGGCCGCTGAAAAGCCTGCGGAGAAGCCGGTTGACGTTCCGGCCGAACCGGCAGCGGAGGAAAAGCCCAAGCGCCGCCGCACCCGCAAGGCTGCGCCGCCGCCCGAGGGGACGGATGACAAGCTTGAGGCCATGAACGGCTGAACGATCTGACAACCCGCCGGGCGTGCGCAACTTTGCTTGCGTCAATGCCGGGCGGGTTTACAAACGGGCGGCGATGCACTCTGAACGGCACGTCCGCGCCCTCCCTCGATTCCTGAAACAGGCCGCTCGCTTTCCCGGCACCGCCGCGATAGGTGCCGGCGCGCTTGGTGCTTGCGGTTTTCAGCCTCTCTCGCTCTGGCCGCTTACTCTGCTGGCCGTGGCTTGGCTGCTTGAGCTTGGCGTCCGCATCTGCCGCCGGCGCCTCGTCCTGCTGACCGGCTGGTGTTTTGGCGTTGCCCACTTCACGCTCGGCAATAACTGGATCGCCACGGCCTTTACGTATCAGGCGAATATGCCGGCCTGGCTGGGCGGCATCGCCGTGGTTCTGCTCTCGCTTTATCTTGCGATCTTTCCGGCCCTGGCGACGCTCGGTTCCTGGCTCCTGATCCGTCCGGACGAGGCGCCCGCCGAGCCGCGGCGGTTCCTGGCGTTCGTGCTGGCCTTTGCCGCGACCTGGATCGTCACGGAGTGGATGCGCGCCTGGGTCTTCACGGGATTCGCCTGGAATCCGCTTGGCGTCGCCATGCTCGGTCAATTCGACACGCGCGGGCTGGCGCTGGTGACGCCGTGGATCGGCACTTACGGTCTCTCCGGCCTGCTCGTGCTGCTGGCCGGATTGCCGGGCATCTGCCTGCGCGCAGCAGGCGCCGGACCGGCCATGCGGCGCTGGTGGTGGGCGCTGCCGCTGCTGATCGTCGCGGCGGCTCTGGCCACGCTCATGATCCTGCCCGACCCCTGGGCCGCGCGCGATCGAGGAGCGGTGCGTTTCACTTTGATCCAGCCTGACCTTCGCCAGGAAATCATTGATGACCCGCGCTGGTATGAAGCCAACTTCATCAAGATGGCCCGCCTGTCTCGACCCCTCGATCCGGGCGATCGGCGCGTGGTGTTCTGGCCGGAATCGGGGATCGGCGATTACTTGCGCGACGGCTATCCGCCCTATCTCTATCGTATGTATACATACGCCGGCGATCCGGTGATCGCTCGAGAGCGGATCGGCCGGGTGATCGGCCCCTACGGCCTGCTGCTGACCGGCGCGGTCGACCTGGTGATGCGGAACGAAACCCCCATCGCGGCGCGCAACTCCGTTTCGGCGATTGACGGGCGGGGAGACATCCTGGCAGGCTATTCGAAAGCGCACCTCGTTCCTTATGGCGAATATCTGCCGATGCGGCCATTGCTCGAACCCCTGGGCGCGGCTCGGCTGGTCGCCGGCGATCTTGACTTTTGGCCCGGCCCCGGCCCACGCACTTACGACTTCGGCGTTCTGGGCAAAGTCGGCGTCCAGATCTGCTATGAGATCATATTCAGCGGCGAAGTGGTCGATCCCCGGAACCGGCCGGACTATATCTACAACCCCTCGAACGACGGCTGGTTCGGCGCCTGGGGGCCTCCGCAACACCTGGCGCAAGCGCGCCTGCGCGCGATCGAGGAAGGGGTGCCGGTGCTGCGCTCCACCACCACCGGCATTAGCGCTGTGATCGATGCGGACGGCCTGGTGCGCGCGCACGTCGATCGCCATGTCGCCGGCCGGATTGACGGGCGCATCCCGCCTCCGCACGAGGCGACCCTATTCGCCCTTTACGGCAATGTCCTGCCGCTCACGCTGGCGGCCCTGCTTGCGCTGGCCGCCGTTTCCGTTGTTGCACTCAGGCGCTGTCGCGAGTAGACCGCATGCTCACATAAAGATTTCTTTATATGATAGGTCTCCCATGCGCAGTGATTACGTCTTTACGTCCGAGAGCGTCTCGGAAGGGCATCCCGACAAGGTTTCGGACCAGATTTCCGATGCGATCGTCGATCTGTTCTTGTCCAAGGATCCGGAGGCGCGCGTCGCCTGCGAGACGTTGACGACGACGCAGCTTGTGGTCCTTGCCGGCGAAATCCGCTGCAAGGGCGTTTACGAGAACGGTCAATGGGCGCCCGGCGCGCTGGAAGAAATCGAGAAGACCGTTCGCGCCGTGGTAAAGAAAATCGGCTACGAGCAGGACGGCTTCCACTGGGAAACCTTGGAGTTCGTCAATCGCCTTCACGGGCAGTCCGCTCACATCGCCCAGGGCGTCGACGCCTCCGGCAATAAGGATGAAGGCGCGGGCGACCAGGGCATTATGTTCGGTTTCGCTTGCGATGAGACACCCGACCTTATGCCGGCGACGCTCGATTACAGTCACAAGATCCTGGAGCGCCTGGCCAACGATCGCCATTCCGGCGCTGCTCCGTTCCTTGAGCCCGATGCCAAGAGCCAGGTGACCTTGCGCTTCCACGGGGGCAAGCCGGTGGCCGC
>DATEJC010000327.1:0-21825 GCA_035278345.1 Bradyrhizobium sp.
GATGGCATAGAGCGAGCGTTCGTATCGGTGACGGTCTTGAGCTTTCTCGTCCTGGTCGCCAGCGTCACCGCGTTCGTCATGCTGTAGCGGCGTTTCGCGCGTTGGCAGACGGCGCGCTTCAGGGATTCCAGCCGCCACTGCCATACGGCCGCGTGATGATCTCGAGCAGGTGTCCGTTCGGATCCTCGAAATAGAGACCGCGCCCGCCGTCGTGGTTATTGACCTCGGCGGCTTGTTTCTGTGCGGGATCGGCCCACCAGTTCAGCTTGCGCTCGCGAATGCGGCTGAAGATCGCGTCGAATTCGGCATCGCCGACCAGGAAGGCATAGTGCTGGCGCGCGATCTTGCCCTCGGTGTTCATGTAGTCGAGATTGGCATCGTTGGCGGTGGTGACCATGTAGAACGGCCCCCAACGCCGCGGCGCGGGCAAACCCAATATTCCCGCGAGGAAATCGGCCGAGGCCTTGCTGTCGCGCGCCGAGAGTATCGTGTGATTGAAGTCGATGGCCATGTCGGAGCCTCCGCAACGATAAGCTCGTCGATAAGTTCGTCCCGGAAGGACGGTTCCCTCCGACGGTCGCATCGGCACGGCGATTTGAACAAGGCCGATGCGGCGACGCCGCCCTCAGCGCGCCGCCTCGAATCCTGCCAGCACCGCCGTGAGGTTGGTCCCGAGAATGTCGGAGAGGTAGCCGCCTTCCTGCACCAGCACCGTCGGCAGGCCCAGCCGCGCGATCGCAGCCCCGATGCGGCGGAAGCCGTCGGTGGTGACCGCAAGGCCTGCGAGCGGATCGTGCTCGGACGCATCGAGACCAAGCGCAACCACCAGTGCGCCGGGCGCAAAGGCATGGATGGTCCTCTGCGCGATTTCGAATGCCGCGAGATAGCCATCGTCCTTTGTGCCGAGCGGCAGCGGGATGTTGAGGTTGGCCCCGAGCCCTGCACCCGCGCCGCGCTCGCTCGCAAAACCCCAGACATAGGGATAGTAGAAGGCGGGATCGGCGTGGATCGATACGGTGAGGACATCGCCCCGCTCGTAGAAGATGCCTTGCGTGCCGTTGCCGTGGTGGACATCGACGTCGAGGATCGCCACGCGCTCGTGGCGTAGCCGCAGATGCGCGGCCGCGATCGCGCTGTTGTTGAGGAAGCAGAAGCCGCCGGCGACATCGCGAAAAGCGTGATGACCGGGCGGGCGGCACAGCGCGTAGGCCGCATTCTCCCCGTCCAGCACCAGCTGCGCCGCGGAAGTTGCGACATCGGTGGCGGCGCAGGCCGCGGCCCAGGTGCCGGGCCCGATCGGACATGCAGTGTCGGCGGTGTGCCAGCCCAGCCGGCCGACGATGTGGGTCGGGTACGTCGCGGCATGGCGCACGGGATGCACGTTGGCGATCATCTCGGGACCGCCATCGCCGAGCGCCGACCAGGCATCCCAAGCCTTGCTGAGAAAATCCAGATATTCGGGACTGTGAATGCGCGCCCGCGGCCCCTGCCCGAACACGGTCGGCGCAACCAGCTCATGCTTGCCCGCAGCAAGCCCCGCGAGCAGCCGGTCGGCGCGCTCGGGCTGCTCGGTGGTGCGCTTGACCACGCCGCGGACGAGAAAGAATTGCGGATCGTGGCTGCGATGCAGGTTGGTGTAGACGGCTTTCACTTGAAGACGCTCCAGTCGGGGGAAAAGCAGGCGCATCAGCCGTGTCGTCAGGCCGGGCTACCGCACAATAGCACGGCCGATCCCGCCGGAATGGAGTAGCCTTCCCCGTATTGAGGTTCGGGAACCGAACCCCATATCCCTGGCAAGGGAGTGCTTGCCGTGCAGATTTCAAGGGCGGCCCTCGTTGCGGCGACTGCCGTTGTCGCTCTGTTTGTCTCCCTCCTTCCCGGTTCAACCGAGGAGAAGAAGACCCCCCTTGCGCTGATCGTTGCGATTGACGGCGCGATCGGACCGGCATCGGCCAGTTTCGTGAAGGAGGCCCTGGTCAAGGCCGGCGAGCGCCATGCCGAGGTGGTTGTGCTGCGCCTCAATACGCCGGGTGGCCTTACCACCAGCATGCGGGAAATCATAAGCGATGTGCTCGCCTCGCCCGTTCCCGTCGTCGGCTATGTCGCACCCTCCGGCGCCCATGCGGCGAGCGCCGGCACCTACATTCTCTACGCAACACATATCGCGGCCATGGCGCCGGGCACCAACATCGGCGCTGCGACGCCGGTACAGATCGGTGGACCGATCCCTGGTCTGCCAAGTGGCACCCCCGAGAAGGAAGGCAAGGACAAGAAGGGCGACGGCCAGGCGGAGCCGAAGGATGCCATGACGGCAAAGGCGACGAACGATGCCGTCGCCTTCATCCGCAGCCTCGCCGAACTGCGCGGCCACAATGCGGACTGGGCCGAGAAGGCGGTCCGCGAGGCTGCCACGCTCTCCGCCAACGGTGCATTGCAGGCCAAGGTCATCGACCTTGTCGCGCGTGATCAGGCCGAATTGCTCAGGCAGATCGATGGCCGCGAGGTGGACGTCGCAGGCGGCAAGGCACAACGCCTGGCGACGAAGGAAGCCGTGCTCGAAACCGTCGATCCAGGCTGGATCTCGCGCTTCCTCGCCGTCATCACCGATCCCAACGTTGCCTTCATTTTGCTGATCGTAGGCATCTACGGGCTGATCTTCGAATTCATGTCCCCCGGCGCAGTTGCCCCGGGCGTCGTCGGCACGATCTGCCTGCTGCTTGGCCTTTATTCCCTCAATCTGCTGCCGGTCAACTACGCGGGCTTCGCCCTGATGTTGATCGGAATTGCTCTTCTCACCATCGAAGCCTTCAACCCGACGGTCGTGATCGGCCTCGGAGGGGTCATCGCCTTTGTGCTGGGCGCGCTGATGCTGTTCAGGGTCGAGGCGCCCGGTTACCGGCTGTCATGGTGGGTGATCGGCATCAGCGTGGCGGTATTCATCGGCTTCTTCCTTGTCGTGCTCGGCTCGCTTCGCCGCGCCCGCAAGGGCCCGGCGCGGGTCGGCGCGCAAGCCATGCGGGGTCTGTCGGCAAAAGTCCTCGACTGGTCCGAAAAGGAAGGTCACGTCTTCACCCACGGCGAACGCTGGCAAGCCCGCGGCGCCGAAACGTTCGAGCCCGGCGACACGGTCGAGGTCGCCAACATCATCGATTTGACGCTTGTCGTACGGCGCGCGCCGGCATCCACCGGCGAGGGAGGTAAAGCATGATGCTCGATTATTTCGCCTATGCGGCGCTCGCGCTGATTGTCATCATATTCCTGTCCCAGGCTATTCGCGTGCTGCGGGAATACGAGCGCGGCGTGGTGTTCACGCTCGGCCGCTTCACCGGCGTGAAGGGCCCGGGGCTCATCATCATCATTCCGGTCATCCAGCAGCTCGTGAAGGTCGATCTCAGGGTGATGGTGCAGGTCGTGCCGCCGCAGGACGTGATTTCGCGCGACAACGTCTCGGTCAAGGTCAACGCCGTGCTCTACTTCCGCATCGTCGATGCCGAACGCGCCATCATCAAGGTCAGCGACTACATGGCCGCGACCAGCCAGCTGGCACAGACCACGCTGCGCTCGGTGCTCGGCAAGCACGAACTGGACGAGATGCTGGCAGAGCGTGACAAGCTGAACGCCGACATCCAGGAGAGCCTCGACAAGCAAACCGACATCTGGGGCATCAAGGTCACAACGATCGAGATCAAGGACGTCGATCTGAACGAAACCATGGTGCGCGCGATCGCCAAGCAGGCCGAGGCGGAACGGTTGCGGCGCGCCAAGGTGATCAATGCGATGGGCGAACAGCAGGCCGCCGAGAAGCTCGTCGAGGCCGGCCGGATACTCGCCGCCGAGCCGCAGGCGATGCAGCTGCGTTATTTCGCAGCGCTGCACGACATTGCCGGCGAGCGCTCGTCGACCGTGGTCTTTCCTCTCCCGATGAACCTGTTCGACCACCTGACGAGGCGAAGCGAATCGCCGTGATTTCGTTCGCTTCACATCAACGTGCTACCTCGGGGGCAAACATGAACAAGAAAATCCTGTGCGGCGCTTTGATCCTCGGTATATCGGTGATTGCGGCGCCAGCCTTGTCGCCGGGACAGTCCAGCGACAAGGGCGTTTCGACGCCGAAGGACGCCGGCGCGCCTGCAGCAAAGGACGCGAAGCAGAGCGCGACGCCCAATACGAACACGAACCCGGTGAAACACCGCCACTGGCGCCATCGCGGCGGCAGGCATCCTCACTACGGCAGCCACCGCGTTCACACCTAGGCAAGGCACGGATCCAGGCCGCGAGTGATCGATGGACGATATCCGGACAGGACAAGAGAAGTCCCGCGAGGTAGTGCGACGCGAGGACTCCGTCGAGCCGTCCGTGGAGAGCCGGCGCGGCAGCCTGCTGATGACGGGGCTCGCCCTGCTCGCCGTCGCCGTGCTGCTGTTCCTGACCTGGCAGATGGCTTCGAGCCTTCTCATCGTCTTCGCCGGCGTGCTGTTCGCAGCTCTATTGGATGCCGCCGCGCGGTCGCTGGCGCCGGTCATCCCGCTCGGGCGCACCTGGCGGCTGACGCTGGTGCTGCTGCTGCTCTGCGCCGGGCTGGCATTCGGGCTGGTCTGGGGCGCCGGCAAGCTGCCGGAGCAGACGCGGCTGTTGCTCAAGGTGATGGACAGCCAGCTCGACGTCCTGCGCGAGCACCTGCTGTCCTACGGCGTCGACCTGCTGGGCCCTGAATGGGGCCGCGACTTCGCGCAATGGCTGCTCTCCGACCAAAGCCGGTTCTTGAGCCATGCCCATTTCGTTCTGGGGGGAGCGTCGAGCCTTCTCACCGGCGCGCTGGTGATCCTGTTTCTCGGGATACTCTTTGCCTTCGATCCCGCCGGCAGCCGCGACAGCCTGGTCAGGCTGGTGAAACCGTCTTACCGGACACGAACCCGCGCGGTCATGGACGAGATGGGCAACGTGCTGCGGCTATGGTTCGTCGGGCAATTGATCCGCGTCATGCTGATGACGCTGGGCGTGTGGCTCGCGCTGTACTGGATCGGCCTGCCCGGTCCATTCGTGCTCGGGCTGCAGGCGGGTCTGTCCAACTTCATCCCCTATCTCGGGCCTATCGTCGCGGCGATTCCGATTGCGCTGGTGGCGATGCCGCTCGGCGCGTCCCTGCTGATCTGGGCCGTCGTGATCTACACCATCATCCAGTCGATCGAAGGCTATGTGATCGGCCCGCTGATCCAGCGCCACGCGATCGAGACTCCTCCGGCCTTTACCCTGGTCGCGATCGTCCTCCTGGGCGCGCTGTTCGGCGTCATCGGTATTGCGCTGGCGATGCCGCTGGTTGCGGTCGGCCGGGTTGCGATCATCAGGTTCTACGTCGAGGACTATCTCGGCGACAACGCCACACCTTCAACAGCAGAAGATCGCGAGTGAGGGAGCCATGAGCGAGGTCGATGTGCAGCGGACCGGCGGCGGCAAGCCGCCCTCGACGAATCCGGGAATGAACCGTTTCCTGAGGCAGCAGCTTCGAATGATGCGATGTTCCGCAGCCCTCGGCGCACTGGCTTTGCTTTGCGCCGTCGCCTCGCCCACTTGCGCTCAAACATTCCGCGCCGGGAGACTGCTCTGTGTCAGCGAGCCGCGGGTTGGCCTTGTGCTTGGATCGGCGCAGGCGCTGCGATGCACCTTCTACGCGCAGCGCCCGCCGCGCCAGTACGTCTATGAAGGAAGGATCAGGCGCGTCGGCCTCGACTTCGGCGTGACCAGCGCCGGCACGCTGTCCTGGGCCGTCTTCGCCAAGAACGCACGAATGAGGCCTGGCACCTTGCAGGGAAGCTATGTGGGCGCGAGCGCCAATATCGCGGTCGGTCCCGGTCTTGGCGCCAATGTTCTGATCGGGGGCTCCCGCCGCAGCGTGATGCTGCAACCGCTGTCGATCGAGCGCGCGATCGGGCTCAATCTTGCAGCAGGCGTTACCAATCTGACGCTGGGCCCGCGAAGTCGATAGGCCGGACGGGCGTCGTTCAGCTTCGCGGCATCGCGAGCGGGCGCGATTCACGGGTCTGCGCCGCAAGGCGGATCGCGGCGTTGGCGGCGCCGAAGCCGTGATAATTGCGCCGCTCGACGATCTCGAAGAAGAAGCGCTCGTCGAAAGCGTGGGTGTAGATCTGAAAGAACTCGCCGTCGCCCTCGCGGTCGTAAAGGATCTGGTTCTGGCGGAGCGCGGCCATGGTCGCGGCATCGAGACCGTATTTGGCTTCGATGTCGTCGTAGTAATTGTCGGGGATTTTCAGGAAATCGGCGCCTCGGGCGCGCATGGCGGCGACCGCCGAAAGGATGTCGTTGCAGGAGAACGCAACGTGCTGGACGCCCGAGCCGAAATATTCGTGGATGAAGCGCGCCGACAACGTGCGGCTGGCGGATGATCCGTTCAGCACGATCCGCAGGCTCTCGCCCGCATTGATCAGCGCCTGGCTCTGCACGAGGCCGACGGGGTCGGCGATCTCCATCTGCGGCAGGCGCTTCAGATCGAGGATGCCGGCATAAAACAGCAGCCATGACAGCATCTCGTCGTAGGGCATCGACTGCGAGATGTGGTCGACGCCGTCGAGCCGATCTGCCGATGCATTGCTGGCAAGCGTCTCGAAATCGAGATCCCAGTTCTTGCCCGTCCCTTCCAGGAAGTAGAGCAGGCTGCCGCCGACACCGCGGATCGCCGGGATTTCCAGTTCGCCCGGACCGACCGATTGATAGAATGTGCGGGCCTTCAGCGCTTCGGCGCGCTGCATGGTTCTGCCGGCGTCATCGACATCGATCGCCAGCGCACAGACCCCCGCGCCATGGGTAATGTAATGCGAATGCGCAAAGCCATCCGGCTCGCAGTTGATGACGAGCTCGATGTGCCCTTGCGACCAGCGCTCGACGTCCTTGCTGCGGTGAACGCCGGTTTTGCGAAAGCCGAGCTGCGCAAGCAGCGCGGCGAGCTCGCCCGCCTTGGCATCGCTGACGGCGAATTCGACAAAGCCGACGCCGCGGCTCTTTGCCTTCGGCTGCAGCGCGGGAGCATGCGAGAACGTCCTGCTCGGCCGGTCCTCGAGCAGGATCAGCGAGCGCATGCCGTCGGTCGCCGTGCGCGCCGCCGAGCCCGCACGAAACTGGTCGTTGAATATCTCGAGCGACAGCGGGCCGGCATAGCCGGTCGTCCGCACCGCCGCCATGAATTCGGCGACCGGAAGATCGCCCTGCCCGGGGAAGCAGCGGAAATGCCGGCTCCATGACAGCACGTCGAGACCGAGCCTCGGCGCGTCGGCAAGCTGCACCAGAAAAATCCTGTCCGCCGGAATCGATCCGATCGGACCAACCGGCAACGCTGGCGCCAGCGCATGAAAACTGTCGAGGATGATTCCAATCGACTTGTGATCGGCACGCCGCACGATTTCCCAGGCATCGCGATAATCGTTGACGTGACGACCCCACGCCAGCGCTTCGTAACCGACGCGCAGGCCGCGCCGCGCCGCCAGTTCACCAAGCTCGCGGAAATCGGCGGCGGCGCGGTCGATGCCGCCGAGGGACGCGGCCGCTACATTGCTGCAGATCAGCATCAGGTCGGTGCCGAGCTCCTGCATGAGGTCGAACTTGCGTTCGGCGCGGGAGAAATTGCGCGCCCGTTGCGGCTCGGGCATGCCCTCGAAATCGCGGAACGGCTGGAAGGCGCAGATGGCAAGGCCGAGATCCGCGCACATCGTGGCGACGTCGCGCGGACTGCCGTTGAACGACAACAGATCGTTCTCGAAAATCTCGACCGCGTCAAAGCCTGCGGCGGCAACCGCGCGGAGCTTTTCGTCCAAGGCTCCGCTCAGCGAGACGGTGGCAATCGAGCGCTTGTTCATGCGGCCTGCTCCAGAGCTTGGCTGCCCGGCGCCTAAGCGGCACTGTCGGTCATCGCCCCGCCCAGGAACAACTGCCCGATGCGGGGATCGTTCAGCACCTTGTCGGCCCGGTCGACCAGGCGGGTCTGGCCGAGCTCCAGCACGATGCCGTAATCGGAGATTTCCAGCGCGGAACGCGCGTTCTGCTCGATCATCAGGATCGAGACGCCGCGGTCACGCAATCCTTTGAGGATATCGAAGGTCTGCTGCACCATCAGCGGCGAAAGCCCGATCGACGGCTCGTCGATCAGCACCAGCTGCGGATTCAAAAGCAGCCCCCTGACGATCTCGAGCTGCTTCTGCTCGCCGCCGGACAATGTCGAGGCCTGCTGCGCCGATCGCTTGCGCAGCGCCGGAAAGCGATCGAGCCCGGCCTCGATGCGTGCATCGAGGTCCGGGATGTCGCGCGCAGCGACCGCGCCGAGCCGGATGTTGTCGCGCACCGACAGCTCGGGGAAGATGTTGCGCCCCTGCGGCACATAGCAGATGCCGGCGGCAAGCAACTCGCGCTGGCTGAGGCCAGTGACGTCGCGTCCTTTGAAAACGACCTTGCCTTCGCGCAGCTTCAGGAGGCCAAAGATCGCCTTGAACACCGTGGACTTGCCGGCGCCATTCGGCCCGATCACGGTGGTGAGCGATCCTGCTCGTACCTGGAAGCTGGTGCCGTTCAGGATCGTCATCTTGCCGTAGCCGCCGACGAGGCCTTGCACATCGAGGATGATCTCGCTCATGGCTCGCTCCTCAATGACCGAGATAGGCGTCGATGACGGCAGGATTGGCCCGCACCTCGTCGGGTCTTCCCATGGCCAGCAGCTTGCCTTCCGCCATCACCATGACGCGCGTGCACAACGACATCACAAAATCCATATTGTGCTCGATCACCACGAAGGTCGCGCGCCGTTCCCGGTTGATCGCCGCGAGCCGCTCCTTGAGATCGCCGAGCATGGTGAGATTGACGCCGCCCGCGGGCTCGTCGAGCAGCACCAGGCGCGGCCCGCCCATGAAGGCCATCGCGGCATCGAGCAGTTTCTGCTGTCCGTAGGACAGGCCGCCGGCCGGCTCGTCCGCCAGATGATCCAGCTTGAAGAATCCGACCATCTGGTCGGCGGTGACGCGCAGCCCCGCATCGGAGGGGCCAAACAGGCGCGACATCATGTTGCCCTCGTGCTCCTGCCCGGCGAGGATGAGATTCTCCCGCACCGACAGCTTTGGAAAGACCTGAAGCAGTTGGAAGGTCCGGCTGACGCCGAGGCGGTTGAGCTCCGAAGGACGCAGGCCTGTCACGGACTTGCCGTCGACCTTGACTTCGCCGCCGCTCGGCGTGAGCTGGCCGAGAATGCAGTTGAACAAGGTCGACTTCCCGCAGCCATTGGGCCCGATCAGCCCGAGGATCTCGCCCTCACGCACGTCGAAGCTGACGCCATCGACGGCGGTGATGCCGCCAAAGCTCTTCCTGATATCCGAGACTTCGAGGACGGCGCTCATGATGCCGTCTCCAACTTGGCCTTGGCAACCGCGCGCAATGCCGAGGCGGCCTTGGTGCGGCGCGCGGCCAGATAGCGGTCGAGGATGCCGAGAATGCCGGTCGGCGAGTAGATCAGAAGCAGGATCACCGCAGCGGCATAGAGCATCAAATAGTAGCCTTCCGTAAAACGGAGCCATTCCGGTAGCAGCACCGCAATCATCGCCCCAAGGAACGGCCCGAAGAAGAATCCGGCGCCACCCACGATCACCATCATCAGAAGGTCGAGCGAGAGCGAGAGATTGAACGGCACCGGATCGATGTACTGCGTCAGCGGCGCATACAGCGTTCCGGCGACGCCACCGAGCGCCGAGCCGATCGCGAACGCCATCAGCGTGTAGCGCCGCGTATCGATGCCGAGCGACTGCGCCCTGACCGGATTTTCACGCAGCGCCACGAAGGCGCGCCCCCAGGGCGAGCGGATCAGCCACCACATCGCCAGCGA
The DNA here is from genome assembly GCA_035278345.1 of Bradyrhizobium sp. GTDB lineage: Bacteria > Pseudomonadota > Alphaproteobacteria > Rhizobiales > Xanthobacteraceae > Bradyrhizobium. The sequence goes on from DATEJC010000327.1 coordinate 9,872, forward strand.
GACCAGGCCGAGCACACCGAGACAGAGATAGTAGAACGGCAATGGCCGGTTGGTGGCGAAGCCCAGAACATTCGGCCGCGGGATGTTGCTGATACCGTAGATGCCGTTGGTCAGCCAGGCCTCGTTGCGGAAGACGAGAAAGGCAAGCGTCGAGAACGCCAGCGTCACGAAGGCCAGGTAATGATGCTGCACGCGGAGCGCCGGATAACCGAGCACCCAGCCGATCGCGAAACAGAGCGCGATGGCGGCAACGAATGCGAGGGGCAGCGGCAGACCATGCGTCGTCATGATCGCTGCCGTGTAGGCGCCGATGCCGACAAATGCGCCCTGCGCCAGCGAAACCTGCCCGGCATATCCGAGCGTCAGATTGAGCCCCATCGCAGCGATGGTCATCACCGCCCACTGGCTCAGGATGAACAGGCCGTAGCGGTTGAAGTTGAGGGGGATGACGATGAGCCCTGCAACCGCAACGACCAGCAGCGCAATACGGAGATATTTTCCCGCGGGGGTCATACGGTGCGCTCCTCCGCGCGGCCGAGCAGCCCCTGCGGACGGAACAGGATGATGGCGATCAGAAGCAGCAAGGGCACGGCGGCGCGATACTGGGTCGAGACGTAAGCCGCCGACAAATTATCCACCACGCCGATCAGGAGGCCGCCGGCGATGGCGCCACGCACCTGGTTGAAGCCGCCGACGATCGCCGCAATGAACGCCGCCTGCCCCAGCACTTCTCCGCTGGAGAATTTCGCCAGGTAGATCGGCGTGATCAGCAGCGAGGCCAGCGCGACCAGAAGAGCATTGATCAGGAAGGTCAGCAGGATCATGCGCTCAACGGGCACGCCAATGATGCGCGCAACCGTCGGGTTCTGCGCGGCGGCCTGCATCTGATGGCCGAACGAGGTCCGGTTCAAAAGCGCGGTCAGCGCGACGACAGCCGCAATGGCCAATGCCAGCACGCCAATGCTTTGCAGGGAAATCACGCTGCCGAAGACGGAGATATCGCCGGCGGGCACGATCGACGGAAACGGCGAGGCCTCGGCGCTGAAGAACTGCTTGACCGCCTCCTTGATGCCGATGGCAAGCGCCATGGTCGCGATCGCCAGCGGCAGCACGCCATGGCGCAGCATCGGGTCGACCAGCAGCAGCTTGAATCCAAGGCCCAGCAACAGCATTGAGAGCAGGATCCCGATGATGACGGCGAGCCAGAACGGCGCGCCTGCCTGCATCACAGCCAGCATCAGGAAAGCCGGCAGCATCACGAATTCACCTTGCGCGAAGTTGATGGTTTGCGACGTCTGCCACAACAGCGTGAAGCCAACGGCGACGATCGCGTAGATCGCGCCGGTCGCAAGTCCCGCGATCAGCAGATTGAGCAGGTTGGACATGGGTCTCTTCTCGACGTGGCGCGCACGATGGCGACTGCCCGGTGCGGGCGGCGCGTTGCCGCCGCGCACCGGCCAGGCTTCAACTCACTTCTGCTTCGGCAGTACCTGCTTGACGACCTGCTTGCCGTCGACGACTTCCACCAGAAAGCCCTGGCGGTCGATGTCGCCGTTCTGGTCGAAGGTCACGTCCATCAGGATCCCGGGCTCGTCGGCGGCCTTGATGGTGAGGCCGTGAAGCGTATCGGCGAATGCCTTGGGATCGACCTTGCCCATCTTCTCGGTGGTCGCCTTCACCATGTAGATCGCCAGATACCCCTTGAGGCCGTTGTGATCGGGGACGTAGTTGTACTTCTTCACGAACCTTTCGCGGAACGCCTTGACCAGGTCGACCGGTGCGTCGGTGGTAAGGCCGACGTGACCCCGCGCGCCGTTGGCGGCATCGCCGGCGAGTTCGACGACCTTCTGGCCGACCAGGGTGGTTTCACCGATCAGCGGGATCGTGACCGACTGGCGCTTCAGTTCTTTCAGGATGCGCGCGCTCTCCTCTTCGTTGAGATAGATGAAGGCCGCATCGGCTGCTGCTGCCTTGATCTTGCTGACGTCGGCGGCAAAGTCCGCCTGACCGGCTTCAGTCGAAAGGTCGGCAACGACCTTGATGCCGTATTTGGCAAACTCCCTGCTGATGGAGTCGCGGCCGCCCCGGCCGAAATCGTTGTTCACCCAGACGATCGCAACCGATTTCGCCTTGAGCTCGTCGTTGATGTATTTGGCGACTTTCGGCATCGACGATTGCTGGCCAAAGGACGTGCGGAACAGGAACTTGTTGCCGGCCTGCGTCAGCTCCGCGGCCTCGCCGCCCATGATCTGCGCGATGCCGGCTTCCGCGGCCAGCGGCGCGGTGACCTTGACCGAACCGGAATAGCCGGGGCCAAGCAGGACGTAAGGCTCGGCATCGAGCGCCTTCTGCACCTGGGCGCGCGCCGTGCCGGGATTGGACTGCGAATCGGCGTGGCTGACCTCAATCTTGCGGCCGAGGATCCCGCCTTTGGCGTTGATTTCCTCCACGGCAAGGTCAATGCCGTTCTTCCAGTTGTTGCCCACGGTGGCGCCGCCGCCCGAGAGTTCGGCGACGTTGGCGATCTTGATCGGCGCGCCCTGGCCGAATGCGGCAGCGGCCGACACGGTCGCGAGCAGAAGACCTGCCAGGATTCCAGATTTCATTTCCGTCCCTCCGTTTTCGATTCTGACGGAGCCTTCTCGCCGGCCCCTTTTTCGTCTTCAAGCGGCATCCGCCGCGACATTGTTCTTTGCCGTTACGGTGTCGAATGCAATCCCCATCTCGACGGTCGACGGCTTCAGCCCCGTGAACAGTTCGAATGCGTCGGCGGCCTGATGGATGGCAAGATCGCGTCCGGTCATGACCACCGCGCCCTTTGCCTTTGCCGCGATCAGCAATGGCGTCCGCAGCGGCGAGTAAACCGCGTCGACCACCCACAATCCACCGTGCAGCAGCGCGTCCGGCACCGGACTGCCGCGGCTCGGCAGCATTCCGACCGGCGTTCCATTGACGAGGCCAACGGCCCCCTGCAGCGCGTCGGCGACGCTGCCCGCAAGGCGCGTCTTCTGGCTCTTGGGCAGCAGTGCCGCCAGTCGCTCGGCCTTGGCGCGGTCGGTATCGAAAATTCTAAGCTCGGCGACATCAAGCGAAGCTAGCGCAAAGGCGATGGCCTTGCCGACGCCGCCGGCGCCAAGCAGCGCGACGGGGCCGTCCACGGATCGCGCCAGCAGATCGGTCACCGATCGGGCAAAGCCGGTCATGTCCGTGTTGTAGCCGACCAGGCGGCCGTCGCAGACCACGACGGTATTGACCGCCCCGATCGTGGCTGCGCCTGGCGACAGCTCGTCAAGAAGACCGACGATCGTCTCCTTGTAGGGAAACGTGACGTTCACGCCGGCAAAGCCGAGGCGCCTGACACCCTCGAACAGCGCCCGCAGCTGCTCGCGTCCGGCACCGGCGACCTCGATGAGCTGATAGTGGCAGTGCGCGCCCAGCGCCTGCGCGGCGCGTTCATGCATCGCAGGCGAAGCCGAATGCGCAATTGGCGCGCCGATCAAGCCGGTCAGGAAGCGGCGATCCGCGGGGAGAATCTGTCGGATGTTGGAGCTCATCACCGGTTCATTGCGCCGCCGGGAAACGCGATTGGAAATGCCCGAACGCTTGCAACGATAGCGCCTCGCCGACCTGACACAATTATTCATTTATTCCATGAACTTAACATGATGTTATTTTCTTGCCGGCGCCGAATTGGCCTTGCCGGAGCCGGCCTTGCCCGGGCCTGGCGGCCGCATCTCGGAGCGCAGGCATTCGATGAAATGCTCGACATGCAGCGACAGCGGCGCGCCGCGCTTCACCGCGATATAGGTCTCGAACTTCGTCGGTTCGGTGATCCGCAACAGCTCGACGCCGGGGTATCCGCCATGGGCGACGGTGAACTGATCGATGATGGCTATGCCGAGGCCAGCCTTCACCAGCGCGCACACCGTGGTGCCAAACCGCGCGCGGATCGTGATGTCATAGTCGAGCTTCTTGCGGGCGAAGATCTCCGCCATGATCCGCCCGTAGGGATCATTGGGATCGATGCCGATCAGCGGGTACTTGATGATGTCGGCCGCGGAGACCTGCCTGCGTCGCGCCAGTTCGTGACCGGCGGGCACGATGCAGAACAATTCTCCCGACGCCAGCGGCAGGAAATCAAGGCTCGGGTGGTTGAGCCGGTAGCTCATGGCGACGCAATCGCCGCGATCCAGCAAGAGATAGTCAACCGCCTCCTCGATCTTGAGGATATTGACGTCGATACGCAGTGCCGGATAGCGCCGCCTGACGCGCGCAATGGCGCGCGGCACCATCACCTGCGAAATGCTGGGCACCGAGCCGATGCGCAGCTCTGACAACGCGCCGCGGCCGATGTTGGAAATGATCTCGGTGAGGTCGTCGACCTTCTCATAGACGCCGTTGATCTGCTCGAAGATGCTGCGGGCCTCGGGGGTCGGAAAGTATCTTCCGTTCTGGCGCTGGAAGAACCGGACGCCGAGCGACTTCTCGGTGTATTTCACCAGCCGGCTGATTCCCGGCGCCGATACATTGAGTAGGTTTGCCGCACCGCCAATGGTCCCGGTCACCATCACCGCCCGGATCACCTCAACCTGTCGAAGCGTCATCATGCCCGAACTCTGCTGCCGGCCCGGCGACCACCGGAGGCTCCGCCTGCCAAGGAACTCTATCGTCCGCCCATGCCACGCAACAGCCACAAGCTCGCCATCCGGGCAACGGGGCACGGGGCGGGACGGATTGGGAGAGCGTATGTGCAGGCCGCAGCGGGTCCGCCACATCGCCGCCACTGCCCAAACCGCTGTTTTTCGAGCTTCCGGGTGATCTGACGTGCAGGGTAATGACGGCTGGCAGCAGTCCAAGCCGAGGCGATTGAGGACGCCCACCGGTGGAATATGCGGCTTGATGCTCCGTCCGCCGATTGCCGCGGGGAACGAGAGCCTTTGATGGGAATCAATCTCCCGGTTTTCGGAACGCTGTTCGATCGCGGCGGCGTTCAGCTTCGCGGCACGGATTGGCAACCAGCCAGAAAAACTCTTGCCAAACAGCTCCAGCGGGCCACCGGATCATGGGCATCCCACCCTATCGCGACGCCGCTGGGTTGCGACAGCTCCGATTCGTTAACAATGAGCGAAAGGTTGCTGAGCAGTGTGTCCTAAATGTCATAGGTTAATGGCCTGCGGCCTGATATTTTTTTTGAAATTGTAGTGGCTTTTTTTTGGTTTGGGGACGGCTGATGAAACCTACATTCTGGGCGGTTGCAGGCCTTTTCTGGGCTTTGGCTCCCACATCCGGGTTTGCCGAGCCTTTTTCCATTAATGATGCACTCAAACAGTCGGTGCAGACCCATCCTGGCGTGGGGGAAGCCTCGGCCAACCGACGCGCCACTGAGTCTGAATTGCGGCAGACCCAGAGTACTTTGTTACCGCAAGTGCGGCTTGAAGCCCGCTATGGCCCCGAAAAGTTCGATCAGAGCATGGCAGTGGCCAGCGGCAATGCGCAGCCGCTGCCGATCCAGGGCGCGGGTGCATGGCGGAATGGCTCGCAGGAATCAGTGGTTGTCAGGCAACTGCTGTTCGATGGTTTTGCATCGATTCACGACATCTGGCGCCAGACGGCTCGGGTCAACGCGGCGGCGATTCGGGTGCGTGAACGGACCGAACTGATCGCCCTCGATGCTGCCGAGGCCTATGTCGACGTGGTCCGGTATCTGCGCTTGGTCGCTATTGCCGAACAAAACGTCGCAAATCACGAGCGCATCTTTTCCAATGTGAACTCCCGCTTCTCGGGCGGCCGCGCTGGTGAAGGTGATCTGGAGCAGTCCCGTGAACGGGTTGAAAATGCCCGTGCCCAGCTCGCCGAATTCCGCAAGAGCCTTGAAGACGCCCGGTCGAAGTACCGCAAAGTCGTCGGTCTGGAACCGGTGAATCTGCGCTTCCCAGGCCCGCTGGCAGGACTGCCGCCGACACGTGATGAGGCGCTGGCCATTGCCGTTCGTTTCAATCCGACTATCCAGGCTGCTCAAGCGGACGCCGATGCGGCCAAGCACGCCTTCCGCGTCACGGATGGCGCCTTTGTCCCGACCTTCTCGCTCGAGGGTCGCGCCACCCACTACGATAATACCTATCCCTATCTGGGCGCCACGCACGACGACTACAGCGGCAAGGTTGTGATGTCGTGGGATATCTTCCGCGGCGGGCAGGATGCCTGGCGGCGGTCCGAAATGGCCGAGCGCCATACTGAAGCGACCATGAAGCATGCGCGCTTGCAGCGCGATGCGCTGGAATCGATCGACAAGGCTTGGGCTGCGCGGACGGTCACCGCCACCCGCATCGCCGCGCTCGTTCGTCAGTTGCAGGCGGACCGCAAGACGATTGCCGCCTTCGACAAGGAATACGAACTGGGACAGCGCTCGCTGATCGACCTGCTCAACGCGCAGAACCAGTTCTTCAATGCATCGGTTTCGCTGACGTCGGCTCGAAGCCTGGTGGTCTTTGCCGACTATCAGCTGCTGGCAGCGATGGGCACCCTGCTGGAGTATCTCAAGGCGCCGCCGCCGGTGGATGCCGCTCCCTTGGACGTGGCTGCGCCACCGATCAGCCTCCCAGCATACAAACTGCCTACCTTCCGCCTAAACCTGCCCCAAACCGGTTCCGAGCCGTTGAGGGTTGCGGTTCCTGAGGCTCAGGTAGCCGTTCCTGCGCTGGCATATGCTCCCTCCGAACCACGTCAGGACTTCAAGACCCGCTGGCCACGCTGGTCCTATGCAGCCCGCATGATTGGGGCCATGGAATACTTTGCCCAGAAGCGGGATCCGAGCCATTCGGTCATCGCCTACGGTACGGTTGAGAACGGCAACCAGCCGTATTGGCTGCAGACGGCGGCTTCCCGAACTGAAGCCCGATAGTCGGCGAAAATGATCTGACGCAGCTTATTCTGCGTCAGATCAACCTTTCCGTAATTTAACGCTGCAGGTTAACTGTCCAGCCTAAAACCCGGATCATTCGCATGATTCGGCAGGTAATTTGTTGTATCCTTCGATTGTAGGTTTTGATTTCTTGCGGGCGCGCTGTCCGCCATCGAAGGCATTTGACCCTTGATATTTCGACGATCGAAGCCGGCTTCAGAAGCCATTGTTCCTGAAACCAGGAAGCCGGCCGAAAAAGCCGCGCCGCTGCCGCCAAACGGCCAATCCATTGATCCCCTTTCGGACTCGCTGACCTATCTGGCGGCCCATCACGGGCGCGCGGTGAGCCGGGAAGCGCTGCTCGGCGGGCTTCCCATCGTCGACGGACGCCTGTCGGTCGCGCTGTACGAGCGCGCCGCCAAGCGGGCGGGGCTCGAGACACAGGCGGTCCAGCGCAGCCTGCTTGAAATACCCTCGTTGGTGCTTCCGGCTGTGCTCATCATGAAGAGTGGGCGGACACTGATTCTGTTGGGCGTTGACCAGGAGAACGCTCAAGTCAGGGTCCTTGACCCGAGCTTGGGCCGGTCTGCCCGCGCGGTCCTGAGCCCGCTGACGGAGGTAGCGGCCGGCTACACTGGCTACGCCTTCCTGGTACGGGCGGCTGCCGAGGCCGACGCACGGGCCATTGCTGCGGGGAATCTGCCGCGCGACCATTGGTTCTGGTCCGTCGTCAAGCAGCATTGGCGCAATTACGGGCATATCGCCCTCGCCGCGCTCCTCATCAATATCCTCGCACTTGCGATGCCGCTCTTCACCATGAGCGTTTACGATCGCGTGGTTCCAAATGGTGCGATTCCCTCGCTGATTGCCCTTTCCATCGGAATGGGACTGGCGATCGTCTTCGATTTCGTCCTGCGGATGGTGCGAAGCCGAATGATCGACATGACCGGCAAGACGATCGATGTCGTGCTGGCGGCAAACATCTTCGAACATGTGATGGCCGTGAAAATGGCGCAGCGGCCGACCTCTGTTGGCATCATCGCCAATCAGCTGCGCGACTTTGATTCGGTCCGTGAGTTCTTTACTTCGGGCAGCGTCGTCTCGGCGACCGATTTGCTTTTTGCAGTCCTTTTCGTCGGCGTTCTCTTTGCTATCGCAGGCCCCCTGGCTTGGGTTCCCTTGTTCATGCTGCCGGTGATGATCGTGCTGGGGCTGGCGCTGCAACGACCGCTGGACCGCGCCATGAAGCGCCTTCAGGCCGAATCGGCAGCCCGGCACGGCGTGCTTGTGGAGTCGCTCTCGGGCATTGAGACCGTGCGTGCGGTTGGTGGCGAAGCCCGGATGCAGACCGCCTGGGAGCGTTCGGTTGCCGCGACGGCGCGCTCGGGCGAGGCCGTGCACTTCTGGTCGTCCATTGCGCTGACATCCGCCAATTCCGCGCAACAGCTCACGAGCCTCCTCCTGCTTGTCATTGGCGTCTTTTTGATTCTGTCCGGAAGCCTCACGGTCGGCGCCCTCGTTGCCGCCAACATGCTTGCGGGCCGCGTGCTTGCACCCATTGCCGGCATCGCCTCGGTGTTCACGCGCGGCACGCAAACCTTCACCGCCCTGAAATCCATTGACCGGATCATGTCCCTTGACCGTGAACGCTCCCGTGAACGCAACTACGTTGCGCGACGGATCGAGAAGGGCGCAATTCGTTTCGAGAACGTGACGTTCACTTATCCTAACGCGCCGGCAAAAGCCCTCGACAAGGTCACCTTCAAGGTCGAGGGCGGCGAACGGATCGGCATTATCGGCCGCGTGGGCTCAGGCAAGACGACAGTCGGACGACTGCTGCTTGCTTTCTATGAGCCGCAGGAAGGTCGCATCCTGGTCGATGGCGTGGATTCCAGGCAGTATGATCCGGCCGATCTGCGAACCGGTATCGGCTTTGCGATGCAGGACACCGACCTGTTCTTTGGCAAGCTGCGTGACAACATCACGCTAGGCTACCCCTCTGCGTCCGACGAAGACGTTCTCGCGGCTGCGCGTCTGTCCGGAGTCGAAAGCTTCATCGCTGGTCACCCGATGGGCTATGACATGCCAATCTCCGAAGGTGGCCGCAGCCTGTCCGGTGGACAAAAGCAGGCCATAGGGCTTGCGCGTGTCTTGATACGAAAGCCCAGAATCCTTTTCCTGGACGAGCCGACCGCCCACTTCGACGTGCGCAGCGAGGCCGAGTTCCTCGAACGTCTCAGGGCCCTCCAGGATTCGGAAATGACCATCATCATTTCAACCCACCGTCTGTCGCTGCTCGGCATGGTTGACCGGCTGCTGCTGTTCGACAATGGCCGGTTGGTCGCCGATGGGCCGCGCGACAAGGTCTTGGCCCTGCTTCAGGGCAAGCCAGCCGGTACCGAGCCGGCCACCCCGCAAAACCGTTTTGCACAAACGTCAGCAGCTAGCGGATAGATTTGATGTCGACCGATTTCGCTTATGCCAACGACGTTCGAGCCGCCGTCCATCTCCGGACACCGCGAACCTCGCGGATGCTGTTATGGACGTTCGTTGCCATGTGCGTCTGCTTCCTGATCTGGGCGCATTTTGCCATCCTCGAGGAGGTCAAGCGCGGCAATGGCAAGGTTGTCCCTTCCCGCCAGATCCAGGTCGTCCAGTCGCTCGAGGGCGGCATCGTGGGCGATATTCTGGTTCAGGAAGGTGCCATCGTTCAGCAGGGCCAGTCCCTGATGCGGATCGACGATACAAAGTTCGCCGCAGAATTTGGCGAAATCCGCGAAAGGCAGGCGGCTATGGCGGCCCGCGTCGCGCGCCTCGACGCAGAAGCGCGCGGTCGTGGTGAGATCGGCTTCCCGGACGAGGTGGACAAGGTCGCGCCCAAGGCCGTTGCCACCGAAACCAGCGTTTTCAAGATTCGTGCCCAGAAGCTCGCCCAGGACGTTGACGTCCTCACCCAGCAGATCACGCGACTCACCCAGTCCTCGGGGTTGCTCGACCGCGAACTCGCATTGACGCGCAAGTTGCACGACCAGAAGGTCGTCCCTGAAATCGAGATGCTGCGCCTGGAGCGTCAGTCGGCCGAAGTAAAAGGTCAGCTCGCCGAGGCCAAGGCCAAGGCAACATCGGTGGTCACTACCTTCAGGGCGCAGGCCGACGAGGACCTTGCGAAATCGAGGGCCGACCTTGCGGTGCTCGAGGAGAACATCAAGTCAGCGCAGGACCGCGTTCGACGCACCGATTTGCGTTCGCCGGTCCGCGGCATCGTCAACAAGCTTAACGTCACGACGGTCGGCGCGGTGGTTCAGCCCGGCGCCAACCTCATGGACATTGTGCCGCTCGATGACACCCTGCTGGTCGAAGGAAAGATTCGTCCGCAGGACATCGCGTTCATCCGCCCGGGTCAGGATGCCGTCGTGAAGATCTCGGCCTATGATTCTTCCGTTTATGGTCATCTGGACGGAAAGGTGGAGCGCATCAGCGCCGACACGATCCTCGACGACAAGGGTGAGGCCGCAAAGAATCCGGAAACCTTCTACCGCGTCATGGTGCGCACCGGAAAAAACCACCTCGGGAGCGAGGAGAACCCCCTTCCGATCATTCCGGGTATGGTGACCACGGTCGAAATTCTGACCGGAAAGAAGAGCGTGCTCGACTACCTCATGAAGCCGGCGCGGACGCTGCGCGACGAGGCGTTGCGCGAGCGCTAGACCATTTCGTTAACAGGCGTTTACCTGCTTTTTAGTCAAATTCTTGCGCCGCCGAAGAGCGGCCGTTCATCGCAACTGAGCATTCCCGCCCGCGAGCCTTCGCCATTTAACGCGCCTTAAGCAGGCTGCACCGCACTGTCCCCGCCGATAACAGGTCGGGGCAGAAGATCGCGCGGTTAAAGACGCGACTGACGCCTCCAAGTTCGGAGACGTCAACAATGACGCGGCGATCGAATTTTGCGCGCCGGGCCACGATGCTTATCGTGGCCGCGGGTTTCTCGTTTCATCCTGGTTCCATGACATGGGCCGCTGACAGGCAGCGTCCTTCGATGGAGTCATCTGTTGAGCTCCCGGCGGCGCAAGCTCCTGCGAAATTCTTCACCATCAACGATGTGCTTGCCAAGCTTGATCGCGAGCGCGGACGCGGGCCCGGCGCGGTGCGGTTGGCAGCCCTCGCGCCGACGACGCCTGTCGCAACCGACGCAGAATTCGAGCCTGCTCCGGCCGAACCCAAGAGCCAGGAACCATTCGGCCTTTTTACTTTCCGCGCAGCGGAGAGCACCTTGTGGCGAAAATGGCGAGCTGTTGAGGCAGACATCGCCAAGGACCGATCGGTTCTGGAGCGTTGCCGGACGGACATGTCAGGCTGCCCCTCGAACGCCGCGCAATTTATCCGCCTCATCGACGCGGTGAGGTCGAAATCCGGTCGCGCCCAGCTCAGCGAAGTGAACCAGGGCGTCAACGCCGCGATCCGGTATGTGAGCGACCTTGCCCAGTTCGGCGAGCTCGACCGCTGGAGTTCCCCGCTTGCGACCTTCGCAACCACGAAAGGCGACTGCGAGGACTACGCGATCGCCAAGTACGTTGCCCTGCGCGAGGCCGGCTTTGCCCCGAACAATCTGAAGATCCTGCTGGTGCGGGACCGCTCCGTCCGGATGGACCACGCCGTCCTTGCCGCCCGTCTGGAGGAGCGCTGGCTCATTCTGGACAATCGCTGGTCGGAGCTTCGTGAGGACTCCAGCAGCCTCAACCTCGCGCCCCTGTTTGCCATCGGCGAGTCGGGTGTGCAGCTGTTTGCAACACCTTATGCCAAGCTCCGCTCGCTCGGCAGCGAAATCAGCACCGCTCCGGCGGCCGCAGTTGAGCTCATCCCGGCGCCGATCGAGTCGGCTTCGACTGAAAGCAGCAGCTTGCTCAGCGTGCAGGACTTGCCGCTGTAAGCAGGCAGTCCAGCTCAACGCGGCTTGTGTGACAAAAAAAGGACCGCCGGCGATTGCTCGCCGGCGGCCGGATTGCACAGTATTGTGCCAATCACATAACGTGGACCGAGCCTGCAGCCGGCAAGC
>DATEJC010000328.1:0-5297 GCA_035278345.1 Bradyrhizobium sp.
GCCGTGCTGGACAAGAAGCGGGTCACGGTCGCCGGCCGCGACGTCAGCTTTGCCGCCGAGGCGTTTTCCACCGACGGCCGCCTCGCGGCACTCTCCGCCGTCGAGACTGTGCCGGGCGTGCGCCTGGTCAATGACGACACCCGCCTTGCTCCCGAAGCAAAGCCGTTCGTCTGGTCCGCCGAGCGCGACGTCGTCCGGGTGACGCTGTCCGGCAGCGCGCCACTGCCGCAGGTGAAGGGCAAGCTGCTCGAGGCGGCCAAGGCGAGCCTCGGCAATGTCGAGGTCGCCGACCAGATGGGGCTGGCGCGCGGCGCGCCGCCGCGCTTCGACGCCGCTGCGCTCTTGCTGCTCGACCAGATCGGCAAGCTGAAGGACGGCAAGCTGACGATTTCCGATGACAAGGTGTCGTTGTCGGGCATGGCGCGCGAGCTCGGCGGCCGCGAGGCGATCGCCGCGGCGCTGAAGAATCTGCCCGAAGGCTTTTCCGTCGCCAGCAACGACGTCAAGGCGCCGCCTTACGTCTTCCAGGCCTACAAGGATCCGGTGGCAAACACCCTGACGCTCACCGGCAACGTGCCTGACAAGAACGTGCACGCCGCTTTGATCGCCGCCGCAGGGCGCAAATTCTTCAGCGAGAAGGTGGTCGACAATCTCAAGGAGAGCATCGGCGCACCCGCCAGTTTCGCCGCGGTCGTGGTGCCGGCGCTGGGTGCGCTGTCGCGCCTCTCCACCGGCACGCTGGTGATGACCGATCGCGAGGTAAAACTCTCGGGCGATGCGCTTTACGATGCCGCCGCCGCCCAAATCCGCGCCGGCCTTGCCAGGGATTTTCCGCAGAACTGGCAGTACAAGGCCGAGATCACCGTCAAGCCGGCTTCCGCGCCTGTCGACAACACGGTCTGCCAGCAGCTCTTCGCTGATCTGCTGACAAAAGCGCGCATCCGTTTCGAACCGGGTAAGGCTGATCTGTCGCCGGACTCGCTTGGCCTTTTGGACCGCCTGACCGAGACGGCGCTGCGCTGTCCCACCGCCAATATCGAGATCGCCGGCCATACCGATACCGATGGCGAAGCCAGCCAGAACCAGGCGCTGTCCGAGAAGCGCGCGCAGGCGGTGGCGGATTATATGGTGCGCGGCGGCCTGCCGGCCAACCGCTTCACCGCGGTCGGCTATGGCAGCAGCCAGCCGATGGCCGGCAACGATACCGACGAGGGCAAGGCGCAGAACCGGCGCATCGATTTCGTGGTGAAATGATCATGGTCTATGTCGCGCACTTCTTCTGGGGCTGGCTGCTGGCGGCGCTGCTGCTCGGCTTCGCCATGGGCTGGATCTCGGTGGTGCAGCGCGGCAACGGCGTCGCCGGCGCGTGGGGACGGGCGCTATGGGCGCTGGTGGCCGTCCTCCTGGTGCTGTCGGTGACCCGCATCGTTCCGGGCCGCCCCGGCTACTGGCTTGATCTCGGCCTTGTGATGTTCGGCCTCTATCTGATCGGCTGCACGGTCGGAACGTGCCTGCGCGCCTGGGTGGTCGCGCGGAGCACGCCGCCCGCGTGACCGGACAGCCCGGGACTGCGGGCCGCCTCACGTCCACGTCAAGCCTTAACGTTTTCGAACGAAGGGGCCAGAATGCAGTAAATCTGTGTACCCGCTGTCATGGGCGGCCCCTAATATGTTGAAGAATCGCGTCTTATTCTCCGTCTGGTGAATTCCGTTCCGCCCCGAAACGCGCTACGACAGCCCTCAAGGGAGCAAGCGCGGGCGAGGGCGGCGGCAAGGTTCGCTGGCGGCCACTGCCGTCGTATCGTTATTCGAGGTCTAGATGCTGGAAGCCATCCGCAGGTTCATTGCGTTCCTGCGCCACAAGCAAATCCTGCACAAGCTGGGTGTGGTGATCAGCATCACCGTTATCGGTACCGCGTGCTATGTGCTCTACCACATGCTTCGCGGCATCGACGTTGCCGAAGTCATCGACGCCATCAAGGGCACGGAAGCAACCCAGATCGCACTCGCCGCGATGTTCGTCGCGGCCGGCTATTTCACGCTCACCTTCTACGACTGGTTCGCCGTGCGCGCGATCGGCCGCACCGACGTGCCCTACCGCATCAACGCGTTGGCCGGCTTCACCTCCTACTCGATCGGCCACAATGTCGGCGCCAGCGTCTTCACCGGCGGCGCGGTGCGCTATCGCATCTACTCCGCCTGTGGGCTGAACGCGATCGACGTCGCAAAGGTCTGCTTCCTGGCCGGTCTCACCTTCTGGCTCGGCAATGCCGCCGTGCTTGGCCTCGGGATCGCCTGGCATCCGGAAGCCGCCGCCAATATCGACCAGCTTCCGGTCTGGCTGAATCGCGCCGCCGCCTTCCTCACCATCCTCGCGCTGATCGGCTATGTGGCCTGGGTCTGGGCCAAGCCCCGGGTGGTCGGCCGCGGCCCCTGGACGGTGACCCTGCCGGGCGGGGCGCTGACGCTGCTGCAGATCGCCATCGGCATCGTCGATCTCGGCTTCTGTGCGCTTGCCATGTATGTGCTGGTGCCGGACGAGCCCAATCTCGGTTTTGTCACGGTGGCCGTGATCTTCGTCTCGGCGACGCTGCTCGGCTTTGCCAGCCATTCCCCCGGCGGTCTCGGGGTGTTCGACGCCGCCATGCTGGTCGGGCTCTGGCAGATGGACCGCGAGGAATTGCTTGCCGGCATGCTGCTGTTCCGCATGCTCTACTACATCGTACCGTTTGTAATTTCTGTAATCTTGCTGACGCTTCGCGAAGTTATCATCGGCGCACGGTCGAAACGGCTGCAGCGGCTAGCCGCGATGGCCGAGCAAAAGACCAGGGTCGAACCGAGGCGCGAAGCCATCTATGTGCGCGAGCGCGGAGAAGGCGGCGCCTGACTCCATTTTGCATGATCCCGACCCGCAGGGCGCGTTAGCGCAAAGTGGAAGCCGGTTTTCGGAAAGGATCATGCTCAAGCAATGAAGCGGCGATGGCGATAGACGAGACCCCCTCTTCCTTGTTCAGACCCTGGCCGGACCGGCTGCGCCATTCGGCCATCATCCTGCTTGCCGCCGGCCTCGGGCTGACCATCCTGGTGACGCTCGGTCATCTGCCGCCGATCCATGCCGTTGCCGTATTTGTGCTGATCACCGCAGCGGCCCTGGTGCCGTGGCAGCTGCATGATTCCGCGGCCTCGCGTGACGATGTCCGCACTGACGATCCGGTCGAGGCCGCCGCCGTCAACGCCATTGTCGCCGGCATGCCGGACCCCGCTGTGCTGCTCGACCGCGCCGGCCGCGTCCTTCACCTCAATGCTGCTGCTGCGCAGCTGGCGCCGGCGCTGCGCAAGAACGAGCTGGCGCAGTTCGCGCTGCGCTCGCCCGAGATCATCACGGCGCTGCGCGAGGCCATCGCCACCACGCAGCCGCGCCGAGCCACCTATCTCGACCAGGTGCCGGTCGACCGCTGGATGGAGCTCGTGATCACGCCGGTGCCGGTGCCGACGCGATTTGGCGGCACCGACAAATGCATGCTGATGACCTTCCACGACCTGACGCCGCTGCGCCGGGTCGAGGAGATGCGTGCCGATTTCGTCGCCAATGCCAGCCATGAATTGCGCACGCCGCTGGCCGCGCTCTCCGGGTTTATCGACACGCTTCAGGGGCCGGCCAAGGAGGATGCCAAGGCGCGCGAGCGCTTTCTCGGCATCATGCATGCGCAGGCCACCCGCATGGCGCGGCTGATCGACGATCTCCTGTCGCTGTCGCGCGTGGAACTGTCGGCGCATGTCCGCCCCGACACGCTGGTCGACCTCGTGCCGATCATCCAGCAGGTCGTGGACGGGCTCGAGCCGCTGGCGCGCGAGCGGCAGGTCGAGATCGAGGTCGAGCTGCCGGAGCCGCCGGTCACCATCGCCGGCGACCGCGAGGAATTGCTGCGGCTATTCGAGAATCTGATCGAGAACGCGCTGAAATACGGCGCCTCCGGCGGCCGGGTGATCGTCTCGCTGACCCCAGTCGCGTCGGCGACGCCTGGCCCCGCCGACGCCACGCCGGAATACCGGGTCATGGTGCGCGATTTCGGTCCCGGCATCGCGCCGGAGCATCTGCCGCGGCTTACCGAGCGCTTCTACCGGGTGGATGTCGGCGACAGCCGCGCGCAAGGCGGCACCGGGCTTGGGCTGTCGTTGGTCAAGCACATATTGGCCCGCCATCGCGGCCGGCTCCTGATCGAAAGCGTGCCCAATAACGGGGCGACTTTCACCGCCTGTTTTCCCCAGGTCAGACCTGCCGTGACGGTATAAATACTAGCGATTTCAATCGCTTGTTATTGTCATCCAGCTGTCATCCAGCCGTCGTAAAAGCTCTACCGACCGCTCCTAATGGGACCGGCAGTGAGCGCGATCGGGCGCATCCGGTGCTCGGCTCACCAGTATGGAGACCACCCCATGAATTTCATCAAGACCATCGTCGCGGCCAGCCTGGTGGCGGCGTCGACCTCGGCTTTCGCGGCCGATATCACCGGTGCAGGCGCGACCTTCCCGTTTCCGATCTATTCGAAGTGGGCTGATGCCTACAAGAAAGAGACCGGCAACGGCCTGAATTACCAGTCGATCGGCTCCGGAGCCGGCATCAAGCAGATCCAGGCGAAAACCGTGACCTTCGGCGCCACCGACGCGCCGCTCAAGTTCGAGCAGCTCGAAAAGGACGGCCTCGTACAGTGGCCGATGGTGATGGGCGCGATCGTTCCGGTCGTGAACCTCGAAGGCATCAAGCCGGGCGAACTCGTTCTCTCCGGCGAAGTGCTCGGCGACATCTATCTCGGCAAGATCAAGAAGTGGGACGATGCCGCGATCGCCAAGCTCAATCCGAAGCTGAAGCTGCCGGCTGACGCCATCACCGTGGTCCGCCGCTCCGACGGTTCGGGCACCACCTTCAACTTCACCGACTATCTCTCCAAGGCCAATGCCGAGTGGAAGTCCAAGGTCGGTTCCGGCACCGCGGTCGAGTGGCCGACTGGCGTCGGCGCCAAGGGCAACGAAGGCGTGGCCGGCAACGTGGGCCAGACCAAGAACGCCATCGGCTATGTCGAATATGCCTACGCCAAGCAGAACAAGCTCACTTACGCAGGGCTGATCAACAAGGCCGGCAAGACCGTGCAACCGACCATGGAAGCCTTCCAGGCGGCCGCGTCCAACGCCGACTGGTCCAAGGCTCCCGGCTACTACGTGATCCTCACCGACCAGCCGGGCGATGCCTCCTGGCCGATCACGGCGGCCACCTTCATCCTCATGCACAAGGATGCCACC
>DATEJC010000329.1:0-3360 GCA_035278345.1 Bradyrhizobium sp.
CAGCTCGCCGGGCACCGCATCGGCGTGATCGGCCGCACGCAGGCCAACGTCAATTTGCTGAAGGTGATTCTCCGGCAATACGGCGTCGACCCGACCAAGGTCGAGGTCATCCAGTTCCCGGCCAATGAAGCGGCGGAAGCGATCCGCGGCCAGAAGGCCGACGCCTATCTCGCGGCGGGCCCCGCGAACAGCAAGATCACCACGGATGCGATCCTCGCCTCCGCCCGCGATGGCGGCACGCCGACCATCCTCGCCATTGATCTGGCCGAAGCCATTGCGCAGAACCATCCGGCCTATGAGGCCTCCGACATCCCCGCCGGCTCGTTCGGCGCGGTGCCGGAGGAAGAGGTCAAGACCATCAGCTTTTCGCATCATATCGTGGCGCGCAAAGGCCTGTCGGAATCGACGGTTGGCGCCTTCACGCGGCAGCTGTTCTCGATCCGCCAGACCCTGAAGAACGAATTCCCGCTCACCGCCAAGATCGAGACGCCCGATACCGACAAGGACGCCACCATCCCCGCGCATCCGGGCGCCGCTGCCTACGTCGATGGCGAGGAAAAAACGTTCCTCGACCGCTACAGCGACTTCATCTGGTGGGGCCTGATGGCGCTCTCCGCCATGGGCTCGGCCGGCGCGTGGTTTGCCAGCTATTTGAAGAAGGACGAGCGCAACAACAATTCCTCGCTGCGCGACCGGCTGCTGGCGATGATCGCCTCCGCCCGCAAGAGCGAATCCACCGACGAGCTCGACCAGCTGCAGGCCGAGGCGGACGAGATCCTGCGCGAAACCCTGCAATGTTTCGAGCAAGGCGCCATCGAGGAGGGCGCGCTGATCGCCTTCAACATCGCGCTCGAGCAGTTCCACAATGCGGTGGCAGACCGCCGCACGCTGCTGATGAGCCTGCCGCAGCACCTGCAGCGCACCGCGCAACTCCGTGCGACGGGGACGCTGTGAGCCGGCCGGCGTTATTGCGCCGTCATATACTGACCCTATAGCCTTGGCCCGACGTTCGGTTCGCTCCGGACCATTCCCGTCATTGCGGGCGAGCGAAGCAATCCACCTGTCCGCTCGCGGCGCCATGGATTGCTTCGTCCCTTCGCTCCTCGCAATGACGATCAGCCGAGAGGCCGCCCATGACAATAAGAATCTCCCGCCGCCGCTTCATCTCCTCCGCCAGCGCCGCGGCGCTGGGTACGATCGCAATGCCCCGCCTGAGCCGCGCCGCCGACCGGCCGCAGATCGCCCAGGGCGTGCAGTCCGGCGATGTCAGCACCGATAGCGGCGTGGTGTGGGCGCGTGCCGACCGGCCTTCGCAGATGCTGGTCGAGGTCTCCACCACCGAATCCTTCGCCAATCTGCGCGCGCTGCCGCCGATCGCGGCGCTGCCGGAGAGTGACTTCACAGCAAAGATGCTGCTGGAGAATCTCCCGGCGGGCCAGGACATCTTCTATCGCGTGAAATTCCGCGATCTCTCGCACCCGACTGTCCTCAGCGAGCCCGTGACCGGCCGCTTCCGCACCGCCCCGGCCAACCGGCGTGACGTCAGCTTTGTGTGGGGCGGCGATGTCGCGGGGCAAGGCTGGGGCATCAATCCCGATGACGGCGGCATGTTCACCTTCGCCACCATGCGGAAACACCAGCCGGACTTCTTCCTGCATTCCGGCGACACCATCTACGCCGACGGGCCGATCAAGAAAGAGGTCGCACTTCCGGATAACAAGGTCTGGAAGAACGTGACGATCCCGGAAAAGGACAAGGTTGCGGAAACGCTCAACGAGTTTCGCGCCGCGCACAAATACAATTTCATGGACGAGCATCTGCGCGCCTTCAACGCGGAAGTCCCGATCTTCATGCAGTGGGACGACCACGAGGTGACCAACAACTGGTCGGCGTCGAAGCAGCTTCCTGCCGCCTACAAGGAGCGCGACATCAACCTGCTCGCCGCGAGGGCGGCCCGCGCGTTCCACGAAATGTATCCGATGCGCGAAAGCATCGTGGAGCCGGGCCGGCTTTATCGCACCATCAGCTACGGTCCGCATCTCGACGTATTCGTGCTGGACGAGCGCAGCTATCGCGGGCCGAACGGGCCGAACCAGCAGACCGAATACGGCCCCGACGCGTTCTTCCTCGGCCCCGATCAGCTCAATTGGCTGAAGCGCGCGCTGCTCAATTCGCGTGCCACCTGGAAGGTGCTCGCCTCCGACATGCCGCTATCGATCATCGTCTATGACGATGCGGCCAACAAGAAGGACTCGGAAGCCTTCGCCCAAGGCGACGGCCCGCCGCGCGGCCGCGAGCTCGAAATCGCCGACCTGCTGCGCTTCATCAAGGCATCGGGCATCGTCAACACGGTGTGGCTGACGGCCGATGTGCATTACGCCGCCGCGCACTATTACAATCCGAACAAGGCCCAGTTCCAGGATTTCGACCCGTTCTGGGAATTCGTCTCCGGCCCGCTGCACGCCGGCACGTTCGGCCCGAACGAACTGGACAACACGTTTGGACCCGAGGTGAAGTTCGTCAAGGCGCCGGGTGCCGGCAAGCAGAACCTGCCGCCATCCGCCGGCATGCAGTTCTTCGGACATGTCAAGATCGATGGCGCGACCGGACAGATGACGGTGACGTTGCGTGACCGCGCCGATACCGCGCTGTGGTCGACGACACTTGAACCGAAGCCGGTGTAAGCCTGGCTTAAGCGGCTGAATTCCCGTTTTGCGCCGCTCGGGTCATCCTCGCGCGCGGCGCAGCCGCCGCAGCGTCGCCTCCAGAACATCGCTGGTGCAAGGCTTGGGCAGCATCGACGTGTCGTTCAGTGCGGGCGGCAGTCCGATGTTGCTGCTGTAACCGGTGACGAAGACGAACGGAATCCGCAGCGCGCGCAGCCGCTCGGCCACCGCAAAACTGTTTCCGCTGACGAGGCCGACGTCGAGCAGCGCGGCATCGGGCGCGCGATCGGCGATCAGTTCCAGCGCCCGCGCCACGTTACCGGCGGTGCGCACTGTCTTCACGCCGAAGCCGAGAATCGTATCCTCGAAATCCAGCGCGATGATCGCGTCGTCCTCGACGATCAGGACGTCGTTGGGCATTCCCTGGAAATCGGCGGTGTTCATGATCACGCATTACGGTTGATGGCTATCTCCGGCGGATGCTCGGAGGCAGGCCTATGGCGGCGCCTCCATCCAAAAGCGCGCGCCGCCGGGTTCCCATGATGAAACCACCACCCTTGCGTTCTGTCTGTGCACTAGTGAACGGAACCCGAGGAACCTCGTCGGGTATGGTCGCTTATTCCGGGGAAGGAACCTGCGATGCTGACGCGACGAGACCAGACCACCGAGGCGAAGGAACGCCCGTTCAACAACC
>DATEJC010000330.1:0-4905 GCA_035278345.1 Bradyrhizobium sp.
GGCCATTGCCGTAGCTGAATTGCACGCGGGGCGTTTCGAGGAAGCATACAGAGCCGCGAGTCTCGCCGTCGAGGCAAACCCCTCATTCAGTGTTCCATACATTTTCCTCACGGTGGCGCTTGCTCAACTCGGCCGTATCCAGGAGGCGAGGTCAGCCGCTTCAACTGTGCTGAAACTGGATCCCACTTTCACAATGGCTGTTTGGTCGATAACGGTCGGGAAAAATCCTGCCGTTTTCGATCCCATCGCTGCAGCCTGGATGCGGCTAGGCTAGAATCAGGCGAGCACATCTCCTGCACAAACGCACGGCGTCCGCCTCTGGCCTCTGCCGCATGATGCATCGTCGGAACGAAGACTGTTCAGGCGATCTTTCACCGCTTCTCGATGACGAGGCTCTGAGTGCAACGGCCGAAATAGCCTTTCGTGTCCGCAAGGCGCGCCATCGCCAGCCCGGCGCCGTCGGAACCGATCCAGGTTACGGCATCGAGCAGAATCCATTCGCCGACCGGCTCGCGGGCCATGCTGACGCTGAGGTCGGCGTTGAGAAAGGTCCAGTGCCGGAAATCCAGCGCGCTGGAGGCGTTGCAGAAGTCGGAAGCGACCACGGCGCGCATCGCCTGCGAGATCGGCGCGCCCTCAATCAGCGGACGATCGGCGCGATACCAGATCGCGCCCGGCCCTACGCCGCCGAAGCGGCCACGCGCGGCGCGGATGGTCATGCCCAGGCCAAACGGGCTGTTCTGCGGCTCGATCCGGGACTGCTCGGGGCTCAAAACATCGAGCGGTGGCTCGACGACATCCTCCGGTAGCGGCAGCGCCTGACGCCTGACCTTCAGCACAGTGGCGGCAACGGTGGGCACACCATTCGCCTTGAGCCTGACGGCGCAAAGCTGGATCTTGCGGCCCTCGCGCAGCACCTCGGTTTCAATCGTCAGCGGTGCCACCGGCACCGGGCGCATCAGATCGATGGTGACGCGCGCGATCTGCATCGGCATCGCCGTTGCAATCCGCTCGGCGGCCCAGACAACGAGAGAGGCCGGAGCGCCGCCGTGCTGCATGTTCGGATTCCAGGGGCCGGCGGCATGGGGACTGGTGACAGCGGTCGTGCCGTCGACGCGAAAAATGGCTTCCATAAAAAAGGACTACATCTTCGCGGCGAGGCAAGTACAGGTCAGCCCGCGGCCGCGAGCGCCGGTTCGAGCCCGTTGGGGAGCTCGATATCGACTTCGAGAGTCGAGACGTTCTTTCCCCGGTCCATCCGGACAATAACCTTGTCGGGGTCGAGCGCAACATGGCGCGATACCGCAGCAAGGATTTCCTCGCGCAGGCGCGACAGCAAATCCGGTTGCTGGCCGAGCAATCCGCGCTCGTGCGCCAGCAGAATCTGCAACCGTTCGCGCGCGACGGGTGCGGAAGCTTCGCGGCCACCACCGAACAGCCGCAGGAATTTCACACTCATGCAGCCCTCCGTCCGAGCAGGCGATTCATCAGGCCGACGCGCTCGGCCGGCACGGTCATCTCGATCTTCTCGCCGAGCAGGCGGCGCGTAGCATCGAGATAGGCGCGCGCTGGCGAGCTCGCGGGACTGCTCAGGGTGACCGGCGAGCCGACATTGGAGGCGCGCAGCACGTCCTGGCTTTCCGGGACGATGCCGAGCAAGGGCGTGGCAAGGATTTCCAGCACGTCCTCGATCGACAGCATCTCGCCGCGCGCGGCGCGGCCGGCATCGTAGCGGGTGATCAGAACGTGCTTCCCTACCCGCTCGCCCTTCTCCGCCTTGACGGTCTTGGAGTCCAGCATGCCGATGATGCGGTCGGAGTCGCGCACGGATGATACTTCCGGATTGGTGACGATGATGGCTTCGTCGGCATAGCGCATGGCGAGCGTGGCGCCGCGCTCGATGCCGGCCGGGCTGTCGCAAATGATCCAGTCAAAGGTCTCGCGCAGCTCGGTGATCACGCGGCCGACGCCTTCCTCGGTCAGCGCGTCCTTGTCGCGGGTTTGCGATGCCGGCAACAGCCAGAGATTTTCCAGGCGCTTGTCGCGGATCAGGGCCTGCGGCAGTTTCGAGACGCCCTGCACGACGTTGATCAGGTCGAACACGACGCGTCGTTCGGCGCCCATGACGAGATCGAGATTGCGCAGGCCGACGTCGAAATCGACCACGACGACCTTCTTGCCGTTTTGCGCCAGCGCAGCCCCAACGGCGGCGGTGGTCGTGGTCTTGCCCACCCCGCCCTTGCCTGACGTCACAACCAGGACTTTGGCCATCTCAATACCCTCCATACTGTCCAATTAAGCTACTTAACTAAGCGGCGTGATCCGCATGACATTGCCTTCGAGCAGCGCCTGCACCGGCCGGGTACGCAAGTCATCGGGGATTTCTTCCGCGGTCTGGTAATAGCCGTCGATGGCGAGCAGCTCGGCTTCCATCTTGTGGCAGTAGATGCGCGCCGACGAATTGCCGTTGACGCCGGCCATCGCGCGGCCGCGCAGCGTGCCATAGACGTGGATGGAGCCGCCGGCAACGATCTCCGCGCCTGACGCGACCGAACCCACCACGGTCACGTCGCCGTCGGGAAACACGATCGACTGGCCGGAGCGTACGGGGCAATCGAGCAGCAACGAGCTCGGCGGCGGCTTGACCTCGGGCTTTTCCGGCTCGACCTGCTGAATCGGCGCATGACGCCCGCCGGTAAGCAGCGGCGGCATGTTCTGGGTGAGCCGCGAGCCTTCGCAGCCCTCGATGCCGAGCACGCGGATCGACCGCTTCTCCAGGCTCATCACCAGATGGGAGATGGCTGAGCCAGAGAGATCGACGGTGGAAAGATCCAGCACCACGGGCTTGCCGACAAAGAAGCCGGGTGAGCGCGTCAGGGTCGCGTCGATATCCTCCAGCCATTGCATGATCGGCACGACCGGCGAGAACACGAAGGCGAGGTACGACCGGCCTCGCAGACGGACAAGTTGGCGGGCGGGCTCAACATCTGCGTCCATGGCTCGACTCGACCTTTCTTAATTGATTGGTTACCAATCGAGCCGCGTGGTTAATGAAAGTTTAATGGCCTGTGGCGGCAATTGGGCATCTCGGAGGCCATTGTTTTTCCGCAAGAAGACCGGCCTGTGCGCTGAGTCGGTTCACGCACGCGCGCCGAAGCGCAACCACTGGAGTGACGGCCGGATGGCCAGAAGTTGCCATTCGGCCACAACTCAACGCGAATTTGCCGCGATCTCGGCACACTAATGTCCAGCACATGTTCCATCACGGCTCAGTGACGCCAGCCTGACGGCCGGCGAAGCTTCCGCGTCAGGCGCGCGGCTCATGCCAGGGGATGGGCAATGGGGAGCAGTGGGGATGTGCGGTCGCGGGGTTTCCCGCGAACCTCAAGGACAATTCCGTCGGACGATGCAGCGCGCCGGCGCTGTTTTGATTCAAGTTCTCCGCTCCGGGTTTCCCGATCGATCAGGACGTCAGCAGGTCGCACGCGCGTGGGCACGCGCAGGGAGAATTTTATCTACCCATTCGATGAAAGAGTAAGAGTCACGCGTCAGAGGAGTAGCGTATGAGTGAGACAATCGACCAAAAAGCTCCCTTGAGCCCCAACGATCCCGCTTACTACGCGCCGCGTGCGCCTCGCGATCTCGATGCGGCGCGGCTGCCGAGGCTGGGGGAGACGGCACGCCCGTTCCGGGCGCCCGCTACTTCGATCACGGATACGACGCTCGATGGGCAGCTCGAGAACGCAGTGCGCGAATCCTTGCGGCATTCGCTTGATCCAGAAGCCGTCGAGGAGCCGCCGGAGCTGGAGCGCGGCGGGCTCTTGGGCGTTATCGGCCGCTTCGCCGCAGCCGTAGGCGCAGCCGCCTTCGTCGCACTGCTGTTCGTCATCGTGATCCCTTCGTTGCGGCAGCAGCCGAGCACTGAGCCCTCTGCCGCCGAACTGATCGATTCCATGAAGGCCGCAATGTCGCGATCCGAGCCGATCGCGGCGCCGCGCGAGACGCAGCCGCCGACGGAGACGACGTCGATTGCCGCGTCGTCCGAAAGCACGCCGCCAGTCAGCCATGAAGAATCCGAAGCGCTGCTCAAGCAGTTCTTGCAATGGCAGCACAAGCCGTCGGATGGCCAAGACAAATAACAACCAGAAGCAATCACCAGAGCCGTGAACCTTGAACCACATACGACCCGAAAGGGGGAAAAGATGAAAATGCAGCCATGCCGTTTTCGGCCGATTTCGCATTGGAAGTGCAGTCCCCCGCTCCACGCCGCGCTCGTGGCCGGCCTTCTGCTGGCCGGTCCTGCGGGCGCCGCACCGGGAGACAAGCTCGACGTGCTGCGCGACCTCGCCGGCCGCGTCGGCGCCGTGGTCGGCTCCGCGCTGACCTGCAAGGATATCGCAAGGCCGCGCGTCCAGACGGTCGTCGACAAGTTCACGTCCGTCATTCGCGAGGCCTCTGCCAACGAGGCCGAGCGCAATGAGCTGACGCAGACACTCGACCGCGGCGTCACCGATGGACGCACGGCGGTTGCGATCGGCAGGACCGATTGCAGGTCCGCCGACCGCCAGCTCGCCGATCTCGAACGCTCGATCGCAGGCCCGAGCCTGTCGGCCGTGATCGGGCCCGCGCCCGCCAACGCCGCCCCCGCGCCTGCACCAGTCCCGGCGCCGGCGCCAGCGCCAGTATTCTCCGCCCCGCAGCCGGGAACGACGGTCGCCGCCGCTTCCCCTGCCCAAGCGGTGACTGCTCCCGGCCCGGTGGTTCGCGGCATCACCGACCGCGAAATCCGCTTCGGCATCGCAGCCCCCTTCTCCGGCTCCGCGCGAGAGCTCGGGCGCCAGATGAAGCTCGGCATCGATACCGCCTTCAACCGGATCAACGAAGCCGGCGGCATTGACGGCCGCA
>DATEJC010000331.1:0-5421 GCA_035278345.1 Bradyrhizobium sp.
GTTTACCTGGACGGGCTGGTAGTCGATGATGATGAAGGCTGCGTTCTGGGGCGTCAGCAGTTGATCCGTTGCGGGATCGCGGATGGGTTGACTGGCCATGGTCGAAGGCTCCTCTCGATGGTGATGTATCCGCCAAACCTGCTGCGGAGGCATTCCGCAGACCGGGCGATGCGGACGATGTCGCGCCCGATGAAAGGCACCCGGCTCCGGAAGAGCCGGGTCAGGTAATCAGGCCGCTTTTGGCGCAAACCGGCCGCTGTTGAAGTCGTCGATCGCCTGGCGAATTTCGGCTTCACTGTTCATCACGAACGGACCGTAGCCGACGATTGGCTCGTCGATCGGCTCGCCCGTCAGCACCAGCACCGTCGCGTCGTCATCCGCGTGGATCACGACGTCGCTGCCGTCACGGCTGAGCAAAACCATTTCCGCTTCGCCCGCTTGCTGGACGCCGTTCACCGTGATGCGGCCGCCAAGCACCACGAGCATCGCGGTGTGCCCCTCCGGCAGGGCCAGGGGAAGATCTGCGTCGCGGTTGACGCGGAGGTCCCAGACGTTGATCGGCGTGAAGGTTCGCGCCGGGCCTGCTGCGCCAAGAAGTTCACCTGCGATGACGCGAGCCTTGCCGGCGCCTTCGGGCAGATCGACAACGGGAATATTCGCCGCGGTGATGCCCTGATAGCCGCCCGGCGTCATCTTGCTTCTCGCCGGCAAATTGACCCAAAGCTGAACCATGCGGAACGGCCCGCCGCTGCGGGCAAACGCCGGGGAATGATATTCCTCGTGCAGGATGCCGCCGCCCGCCGTCATCCACTGCACGTCGCCCGGGCCGATGATGCCACCATTGCCAGCGGAGTCGCGATGCTCGACTTCGCCGTCATAGACGATGGTCACGGTTTCGAAACCGCGATGCGGATGCCGATCGACGCCGCGCCGGTCCGTGGTGGGCTCGAAATGGTGCGGACCGGCATAGTCAAGCAGCAGGAACGGGCTGATATGCGCGCCAAGCGTGTTGTACGAGAAAAGCGAGCGAACCGGGAATCCGTCGCCTACCCAATGGCCGCGGTTGTTGCCGTAGCGGCCGAGAATGGTCTTGTTCATGATCGTATCTCCCTTGCGACCTCTGTTGGGATCGCGCTGGTTTGGAGATATTGCCGGGACGGTAGATCATAAAGATTGTCAAAATCCACGCAGCGTCCTAAGAATAGGACGATGCAGGACCTTAACGATCTCTATTATTTCGTCAGGGTTGTGGACCATGGCGGGTTCGCTGCTGCCGCCCGCGCACTCGACATGCAGAAGTCGAAGCTCAGCCGTCGCATCCTCGCCCTGGAGGAGCGCCTTGGCGTGCGCCTGCTCAACCGATCGTCACGCCGCTTCTCGGTGACCGAGATCGGGCGCGAATTTTATGACCGCTGCGTCGCGATGCTGGTCGAGGCGGAGGCGGCTGAGCAGCTGATCGCCGAAATGCGTGCCGAGCCGCGCGGCGTGATCCGGGTCGCTTGTCCGGTGGCTCTGCTCAATTTCCAGTTCGGCGCCCTGATTGCGCGCTTCATGGCGGAAAATCCTGCAATCGAGGTGCATCTGGAGAGCACCAACCGCCGTGTCGATGTCATCGCCGAAGGCTACGACGTCGCGATCAGGGTGCGCTTTCCGCCGCTTCAGCCGACAGAACTGATCATGCGAACGCTCGACATCAGCACGCAATGCCTGGTCGCAAGTCCGGCCCTCGTGCCCGCGCAACTGAAGTCGCCGGCCGACCTGCACGAACGGCCGAGCGTCGACTTCGGCCCGCCGCGTCGCGATCACCAATGGCAGCTCGAAAAGGCGGATGGTCAGACCGCCGACGTTCATCACCGCCCACGACTGGTGACGGACGACATGGCAGTTCTGCGTCAAGCCGCCATAGGCGGTGTCGGCATCGCGCAATTGCCGACGATGATGATCTGGCAGGATATCGAGGCCGGCCGGTTGATCCATGTGCTTCCCGACTGGCGGCCGCGCGCCGGCATCGTGCACGCCGTCTTCCCGTCGCGGCGGGGGCTGTTGCCTTCGGTCCGGGCCTTCCTTGATTTTCTGGCAAGAGAATGCGCGGCGCAGCGCCGAGAGGCGGCTTCGACGTTCGGGAAGATCGAGGGGAAAGCCGACTGATCTGCCGACGGCAGCTCAACTCAACCGCACTGCGCAGGCGTCGAGACACCTGTCGACGCAAAGGACCACGATTTGACTTGGATCAATATTCGCTGTCTGTTGACGCGCTGATGTCGCGCCGGTTTTCGAAGGAGGTCTCGATGCGGATACTGTTTTTGGCCACGTTGGCGCTTGCGGCGATATCGGCGGCTTCGCCGGCCCGTGCCCAGAACTACAATCCGCGATTTCCGGTGTGCATGAAGATCATCGAGATGTTCGGCGGCGAGCGCAACGAGTGCATCTATGATACGCTGCAACAGTGCGCAGAGCGAGCCGCGGGCCTTGGCGCCAGCTGTATCCTCAATCCCTTCTACCGCGGCCGGCGATAGCGTCGCCCTGTGCTTCCTTCGGGCTGGTGAGACCGGCGGCGCTGCCATCTGATGGTGAGACGCCCGCAGCTTCCTGCTCCTTCGCCTCATAGTATTCGGCTGAAAACTTGATCGACCATCGCGAGAAGAACGAGCGCCATTTCCGCCTGCGCTGGTCAACGCCGAAGCGCTCGGCGACATGCGCCCTGCGCAGCCACGATACCGCCGATGCAAGGCCGGCGGTGCGCTCGAGCCGCTCGACCGCCGCACTGCTTGCGATCTCCGCCTGCTGATAGCGAAAGCCGATCTTCCTGATCGCATACACGCGCTGGATGGCGCGAAAGCCCTTGAACAGGAGCTGAACGAACGGATGCTTTTTGGCTTGCGGCCAGGCTGCCGGGTACACCGGCACCACCAACAGCTTGCTCTTGGCGATGATCGTTGCCAGCGGATGCAGGAGTTGCGTCCAGGCAGGCCAGGAGGCGACATTGGCAATGAGCACCGCATGCAGCATCATCGCAGCCGCGAACGAGATCGGAAGCCAAAGCACCGCACCCAGGATCACGAGCAACGCCGCGGTCGGCGTGAGGTTGCGGCATTTTCGGAACACCCATGCCATGCCGCGCTCGAAGGCATCGTGCACGGCTTGTTCGAACGCCTGATAGCTGATCCTGCGCCGCAGCCACGCCCAGTAGCGGCGGATCGACCTGCGCCACTGCCGGCGCTCCGCCTCCGACAGGGGAATAAAGCGCAGCGCGGCACTTGTCAGAGCAACGACCACATTGCCGACAAGCCTGGCCGCAAGGAGCGGCAGCCAGATAATCCGCACGGCGAAAGGAAAGGCGTAGTCGAGCAGCCGGATCAGGAGCGAAAGAATAAACTGGAGGATCTTGTTGGCGACGAGCGCGACCGCGACAAGCGGAATGATAATCAGGTCGTCTAGGCCGCCGCGGAAGCGGCCTTGGTCAGTCCATGCCGGATGCTGATAATCGGTCACGTGCGACGGTTCCGGGCTGACGTCAGGGGATCATGCCGTCGCAAATAGCATAGCACAGTGTGCAGCGGCCAGACGGCCTCGGTTACCGGTCGTTGAGCAATAGCGCGTTACCCGCCAAGGCGGTAGGAGAACGACAGGGGTAAATTGATCACATCGGCGGCGTCAATCCGTCGCGGCCGACGCTGACGCGGTCGGTCTCGAAGGAGCCGTCGGGCAGCTTCTTCATGAAGGCGATCACCTTGGCCCCTGTCTTCAGGTCGTTCTTGTCGGCAGGGACGTAGGTGACGACGGGCGTCTCCGGCGCGACCTGCACCTTCTTTTCGCCGTCCTTGTACTTGACCAGGAGGGTGTGGCCGTCATTGCCCACGACGGATTCGGCGACCGTCGCATTGGTCATGCTGCTGTTGGGGCGCAGATCATAGGGGCGCGAGCCCTCGCCGGTGCCGCGCATCTGTTCCGGGAAGACGTGCACCTCCACTGCGTTGTGCGCGCCGTCCGCACCCGGCACGGTGGTGGCGCCGATGAAGTCGCCGACCTTGATGTCAGCCAGCGCGATCCGGGTGATGCCGACGACGCGGATGTCAGGCGTCATGCGCAGCGCATAATCCTCGCCGCCGCGCGACTTCACCGCCAGCACGTCGCCATTGACGCCTTCGATGCTGCCGCGGACGCGGGTCGGCACAGCCGGCTGCTGAGCGATGGCGTAAAGGGTCGGGACGGCCACCATCGCGAGGGCAAACAGCGGGCGGATGAAAGCAAGGCGCTGGTCTGACATGAAGCGAAACTCCGGGATCGGCACTGACGTAGCCATTCACCCCGGAGCGACAACGATATTCCACCTCACAAGGATGCTAATGCGTGATGGGATTGGATCACATTGCGGCGATACGGTCGTGCCACCTCTCCCTTTGGGAGAGGTCGGATCGCATCGCAAGATGCGATCCGGGTGAGGGGTTACGGTTCCTCGTCAGCGCAAAGCCCCCTCACCCGATTTGCTGCGCAAATCGACCTCTCCCCGCTGGGGAAAGGTGAAATCACGCATGCTTGAGATCGGCTTCCACCAGCGTGCGGAGTTCCGCCGTCACCTGCGGACGGCGGCCGAACCACAGCTCGAAGCCGCGCACCGCCTGATGCAGCAGCATGCCGAGGCCGTCGGCGGTCTTCAGCCCGCGCGATTGCGCGGCGGCCAGCAGCTCCGTCTGCAGCGGGACATAGACGATGTCGGCGACGACGGCGTCGTCCGGCAACAAGGCGACGTCGATTGCGAGCGCCGGCTGGCCATGCATGCCGAGCGAGGTGGTGTTGACCAGGAGTCCTGCGCGCGGCAGCAATTTTGCGACATCGTCCAAGCCCGCGGGCTGCACGCTCGCCCCGAACTGATCGGCCAGCGCTTTCGCACGCTCGACGGTGCGGTTGGCGAGATGCACGGTCTTGATGCCGCGCTCGATGAGGCCGAACACGACCGCGTGCGCCGAGCCGCCGGCGCCCAGCACCAGCGCCTCACCCGCCTTGTCCCAGCCGGGCGCGCTGGCGTCGAGATTGTTGATGAACCCCTCGACGTCGGTGTTGGTGGAGCAAAGTTCGCCGTTCTCGAACCACAGCGTGTTGGCGGCGCCGACGGCGCTGGCGCGCGCATCCGGCTTGGACAGCGCCAGCGCGGCCTCCTTGTGCGGGATGGTGACGTTGGCGCCGACGAAGCCGCGCAGCGACAGCCGCAACACAAAATCCCTGAAATCGTCCGGCGGCACCGCCTCGATGACGTAGCCGCCCTCGATGCCGAGCGTGCGTAGCCAGTAGCGATGGATCAGCGGCGAGCGCGAATGCGCGGCCGGCCATCCGATCAGGCAGGCGGCGGGGGATTTTGCTCCAGGTGTCATGCGTCCTGCTTCGAACAAGCCGCACGCGCTGTCAATCCGGACGCTTCGCATC
>DATEJC010000332.1:0-3914 GCA_035278345.1 Bradyrhizobium sp.
GCGCCCTGTTGAAGCAGCGGCTCGCCGAATTCGGCCTCACCGAAGGATTGCTAGCGAAATTGCACCCGGAAGTGCTGCAGGACCTGCAGCGGGTGTGCGGCACCTGTGGCGAGACCGCGCGCTGTGCGCATGATTTTGCCGCGCACAGGGATTCCGGGCGGGACCAGTACTGTCCCAACACCTGCACCCTCTATGCGTTGAAGCAGGAAGGGCTCGGCCGCACGAACGAATCGTCCTGCTGCGGTTCCTGCGGCTCCTGATCCCTTCAACCAAGGTCCACCGCGACGAATGCCGGCAGGCGAAGGCGCTGCCGGCATTGACTTTTTCGTCGCCGCGGACCGCGCGTCCCACCCGCAACATCCGGTGCGCAAATCCTGCATGGCTTGATCTTGGTCAAGCGCGGTGTCGCGAAAGCGTGATCTTTGGCACCGGGTCACACAAGAAAGTTTCCGAGCATGACACAATCTGCCGACGCAAAATGGATGACACATGGCGAGGCCGGGCTGGGCGCGCTTGCAGCAGTGTCCGCCTTCGTTCTTGTGTTTGCCGCGGCCATGGCCGCCGATGGCGCCTTCGCCTTTCACGCCTTGCTCGGCGCGGCCTTCAGCCTTTGGGCATGCTTTGCGATCTTCAACCGCTATTTCGCGCGGCCGGCGGCGCTGCCGCCGCAGGAGATCAACGGCCGGCCAAACTACAATATGGGCCCGATCAAGTTCGGCGCGGCGATCTCGATGTTCTGGGGCGTTGCCGGCTTCCTGGTCGGCCTGATCATTGCCAGCCAGCTCGCCTGGCCCGCACTGAACTTCGACCTGCCATGGACGAGCTTTGGCCGGTTGCGGCCACTGCACACGTCGGCGGTGATCTTCGCCTTTGGCGGCAACGTGCTGATCGCGACCTCCTTCTATGTGGTGCAGAAGACCTGCCGCGTGCGGCTGGCCGGTGACCTCGCGCCCTGGTTCGTCGTGCTCGGCTACAATTTCTTCATCGTCGTTGCGGGCACCGGCTATCTGCTCGGCGTCACCCAGTCCAAGGAATATGCCGAGCCGGAATGGTACGCCGATCTCTGGCTTACCATCGTCTGGGTGGTTTATCTGCTGGTGTTCCTGGCCACGATCATCAAGCGCAAAGAGCCGCATATCTTCGTCGCCAACTGGTTCTATCTCGCCTTCATCATCACCATCGCGGTGCTGCATCTCGGCAACAATCCGGGCCTGCCGGTGTCGCTGGTCGGCTCGAAGTCCTACATCGCCTGGGGCGGCGTGCAGGATGCCATGTTCCAGTGGTGGTACGGGCATAACGCGGTCGGCTTCTTCCTCACCGCCGGCTTCCTCGCCATCATGTACTACTTCATTCCCAAGCGCTGCGACCGGCCGGTCTATTCCTACCGGCTATCGATCATTCATTTCTGGTCGCTGATCTTCCTCTATATCTGGGCCGGCCCCCACCATCTGCATTACACGGCGCTGCCGGACTGGGCGCAGACGCTGGGCATGACCTTCTCGGTGATGCTGTGGATGCCGTCATGGGGCGGCATGATCAACGGCCTGATGACGCTGTCGGGCGCGTGGGACAAGCTGCGCACCGATCCGGTGCTGCGTATGCTGGTGGTGTCGGTCGCCTTCTACGGCATGTCGACCTTCGAAGGCCCGATGATGTCGATCAAGGTGGTGAACTCGCTGTCCCACTACACCGACTGGACCATCGGCCATGTGCATTCCGGCGCGCTCGGCTGGGTCGGCTTCGTGTCCTTCGGCGCGCTGTACTGTCTCGTGCCCTGGCTGTGGAACAAGAAGCAGCTCTACAGCCTGAAGCTGGTCAACTGGCACTTCTGGATCTCGACGCTCGGCATCGTGCTCTACATCTCCGCGATGTGGGTGTCCGGGATCATGCAGGGCCTGATGTGGCGCGCCTACACCGCGCTCGGCTTCCTCGAATACTCCTTCATCGAAACCGTCGAGGCGATGCATCCGTTTTACGTCATCCGTGCCGCGGGCGGCGCGCTGTTCGTGATCGGCTCGCTGATCATGGCCTACAATCTCTGGATGACAGTGCGCGCGGGTGAGGAAGAAGTGACGTCGCCCGTAGCCTTGCAGCCGGCGGAGTGAGGAACGGGAAATGTCATTCTGGGCAAGACATCAAATCTTCGAAAAGAACTCGATCATCCTGGTGGTCGGCATCCTCGTGGTGATCGCGATCGGCGGCCTGGTCGAGATCACCCCATTGTTCTACCTCAAGAGCACCATCGAGAAGGTGGACGGCATGCGGCCCTACACGCCGCTGGAGCTTGCCGGGCGCAACATCTATGTCCGCGAGGGCTGCTATCTCTGCCACTCGCAGATGATCCGGCCGCTGCGCGACGAGATCGAGCGCTACGGGCATTATTCGCTCGCGGCGGAGAGCATGTACGACCACCCGTTCCAATGGGGCTCCAAGCGTACGGGTCCGGACCTGGCGCGCGTGGGCGGCAAGTATTCCGACGAGTGGCACGTCACGCATCTGAAGAATCCGCGCGCGATCGTGCCGCAGTCGATCATGCCCGGCTATCCATTCCTGGCGGAGACCGAGCTTGATGCGTCGGCGGCCGCCGCTCACCTGCGAGCCAACCGCACCATTGGCGTGCCCTATAGCGACGATCAGATCGCCAAGGCCGCTGCCGACCTCAAGGCGCAGGCCGATCCTGATAACGCCGGCACGGATGCCTTCAGCAAGCGATACCCGAAGGCGGTGGTGCGCAATTTCGACAGCAAGACCGGCAATCCGACCGAGATGGACGCGCTGGTCGCCTACCTGCAGATGCTCGGCACGCTCGTCGACTTCAAGCTCTACAACGAAAAAGCCAATTTGCGCTGAAGGCAATCACATGAAAGCAGTCTTAACCGCTTCGAACCCGGTGTCGGAATTCGTGACGTCGCTCTGGACGCCGCTCTTTGTCGGCATCTTCATCGCCATCGTGGTCTACGCGCTCTGGCCGCGGAACAAGGCGACCTTCGACGCCGCATCGAAGATGCCGCTGCGTGAGGATTGATCAGCCATGACCGACCACAGCGAAGTCGACCACGCCACCGGCAAGACCACGACCGGCCATCAATGGGACGGCATCAAGGAGCTGAATACGCCGTTGCCGCGGTGGTGGCTGCTGACCTTCTACGCCACCATCATCTGGGCGATCGGCTATTGGGTTGTCTATCCGGCCTGGCCGTTGATCTCGAGCCACACCACGGGCCTGTTCGGCTATTCGACCCGCGCCTCCGTCCGGGTCGAGCTCGCCAATCTCGAGACGATCCGCGGCGAGAAGATGGTGAAGCTGGCGGCAACGCCGCTGGCCGAGATCGAGAAGGATCCGGCGCTGCTGGCGCTGGCGCGTGCCCGCGGCAGGGCGGCGTTCGGCGACAATTGCGCGCCCTGTCACGGCACCGGCGGTGCGGGCGCCAAGGGCTATCCCAACCTCAACGACGACGACTGGATCTGGGGCGGCACGCTCGAGCAGATCGAGCAGACCATCCAGTTCGGCGCGCGCTCGGGCAACGCCAAGGCCCATGAGGGTCAGATGCTGGCTTTCGGCAAGGACGGCATCTTGAAGCCGGACCAGATCGCAACCGTCGCCAATCACGTGCGCTCGCTGTCCGGCCTTTCGACCAGCCCGGGCTTTGATGTGGCGGCAGGGAAGAAAATCTTTGCCGAGAATTGCGTCTCCTGTCATGGCGACGACGGCAAGGGCAATCCGGAAATGGGCGCGCCCAATCTGACCGACAAGATCTGGCTGTACGGCTCGGATGAAGCGAGCCTGGTGGAGACCATCACCAATGGCCGCGCCGGTGTCATGCCGGCCTGGGTCGGCCGGCTCGATCCGGCGACGATCAAGGCCTTGACGGTCTACGTGCATTCGCTGGGCGGCGGAAAGTAAACCGCCGCCT
>DATEJC010000333.1:0-3913 GCA_035278345.1 Bradyrhizobium sp.
GCTAATTCGCCCGCATCGGTGCGGTTGATCGCACCTGCCAGAAGGTCAGCATGCGCCGCGCATTCTCAATGGTCATGCCGGCGAAGTGGCTCTTTGCCCTGGCGAGGTCGGCGGGGCCGACAGAGCCCGTCGAATAGCGGCATCCCAGAACCGCCGCGGTGGTCTCCCAGCTTAGCTTGGCCGCGCGGCACGCGACCAGAAGCCCGTCGTCGCGCAGGCTTTGCATCAGCGGACGGATCACGTCGAATGTGGAATGCGACAGTTCCGCCAGCGCGACAACGGTCTCCTCATATTTCTTCTTCCTGGCGAACCAGGCCAGCATGACCTCGTCGAGTTCGCCCTTTTCCTTCAGCGCGGCAACGTAGAGCTTGGCCGTCGTGAAGTCGCGAACCCGGGACATTTCGTGATCCGCGCTGGCTGAGGCTCCTGCGACGGCGCTGCGGATTTCCTCGAACAGGTGCGGCGGCGCGCGGGACAACAGCTTTGTCCGCACCGCCTCCGTCGCCTTGTTCAGTAGTTGCCGGCGAAGTTCCGAGGGCAAGTCGACGCGAATGCCGGCCTCGACCGCGAGCTCGGGATTGTCCTGCGCCTGCGCCACGATGATCCCGAAACCGCTGGCGGAGACCCGCGCGCCGGGATTGCTGACGATTCGGCGGCTGACACTCGGAAAGCGGCGAGAGAGCAGCGCGTCGGTGACGATTTCCTTCAACCACCAGCGCCCTGAGATCGCCAGCAGATGCTTCTCGCTCTTGGTTTGTGCGATCTCGACCAGGTCGCCATCGGTAAGGCGCGCCGATTCCTGCAGGACCGGGGCGGCGATGCTGACCTCGTCATTTCCCGCAAGCTGACGGACCACGGAAGGGGGCGCCTGCGCGATCGGCGCAAGTTGCGAGCTGATTTCCGTCAGCGCCATCCGCGCGCCGATATCCGTAATCGATCGCAGCTCGATGGCCTTGATGAGCCGTCCGAGCACGTTGTCGAACAGCTCGACCTGCTCGCCATCGAAGCGGCCTGCGGATACCAGGAAAAGCTCGGTGACGCGCCTGGCGGTCTCAATGCATTTTTCAGCCGAGCCGCCGCCGATCGCAGCCTCGATCTCATCGATAATCGGTTGCCCGACGATAGGCATTGCTCATCCAGAGCCGTTGAGTGCTTGTTCTAAGCCAACCCAAAGCTCTACAGGACGGGCCTGAACGATTCGTAAACCATCGCCTGGCAATTGCTCCGAAACACTACTGGCCGTTCCAGCCGCAGGCCCGGAGCCGCTCCTGCATATGCTCCGGCGCCGGGGCGACCACGCGCACCGGCTCCTTGTTCCGCGAAATAGGCACGCCGATGCCGCGCGAATGCAGGTGCAGGCGCGGCTCGCCGAAGCGCGGGCCATTGCCATAGATGTTGTCGCCGACGATCGGCCAGCCCATAGCGGCAGCGTGTACGCGCAGCTGGTGGGTACGGCCGGTCACCGGCTCCATCGCAAGCCAGGTGAGGCCGCCGCCGCGGCCGAGCACCTTCCAGTTGGTGACGGCCTTCTGCCCATCGGGGTCGGGCTTCTGCCACCAGCCACGTTCAGCGTTCAAGCGGCCAAGCGGCAGGTCGATAACGCCTTCATCCTCGCCTGGTCCGCCCTCGACCACCGTCCAATAGGTCTTCTCGACCTTGCCGTGCTTGAACAGGAGCCCGAGAGACGCGGTGGCCTTGCGGTGCCGCCCCAGTACGAGGCAGCCGGAGGTGTCCTTGTCCAGCCGGTGGGCAAGCACCGGTGGCCGCGGCAGGCCGAAGCGCAGCGCGTCGAACGATGCCTCGAGATTGGGCCCGCCCTTCGGGCCGCGGTGCACCGGCAGCCCCGCGGGCTTGTCGATGATCAGCATCAGCCCGTCGCGGTGGAGCACGCGCGCCACAATTTCGTCTGCAGTCAGTTCGGGAACATCCAGCAATTGTCGAGACTTTCGTTTCAGATGCGAAACGGCTAACACGTCCCCCCAATGAGCGAAACCGAAGACACACCAAAACTGAGCTGGTGGCGGCGGCTCTCGAGCGGCCTGAAGCGGACGTCAAGTTCGCTGGGGACGGCCGTTGCCGACCTCGTCACCAAGCGTAAGCTCGACCGCGCCATGCTCGACGACATCGAGGATGTGCTGCTGCGCGCCGATCTCGGCACCGAGGTCGCGGTGCGCATTGCGGACGCCGTCGGCGCCGGCCGTTACGACAAGGCCATTTCCGCGGATGAAGTGAAGAGCGTGGTCGCCAGCGAAGTCGAGAAGGTGCTCGCGCCGGTGGCCAGGCCGCTAGAGATCGACGCCACGAAGAAGCCGTTCGTCATCCTCGTCGTTGGCGTCAACGGCTCCGGCAAGACCACCACCATCGGCAAGCTTGCTTCAAGATTTTCTGCCGAGCGCCGCAAGGTCATGCTCGCTGCCGGCGACACCTTTCGTGCCGCGGCGATCGAGCAGCTGAAGGTCTGGGGCGAACGCAACAAAGTGCCTGTCATCGCAGGCGCGCAGGGCTCGGACTCCGCAAGCCTCGCCTTCAATGCGCTGACCGCGGCGAAAGAGCAGGGCATCGACGTTCTCCTGATCGACACCGCAGGCCGGCTGCAGAACAAGGCCGAGCTGATGAACGAGCTCGAAAAGGTCGTTCGCGTCATCCGGAAAGTCGACGCATCGGCGCCGCATGCGGTGCTGCTCGTGCTCGACGCAACGGTGGGACAAAATGCGCTGTCGCAAGTCGAGGCATTTCATCGTACCGCGGGGGTCACAGGCCTCGTGATGACGAAACTCGACGGCACTGCGCGCGGCGGCATTCTGGTGGCGCTGGCAGAGAAGCACAAACTGCCGGTGCACTTCATTGGCGTCGGCGAAGGTATCGACGATCTCGCGCCCTTCACCGCGCGCGATTTCGCCAAGGCGATTGCGGGGATCGACTGACTCATCCTTCGAGACGCGCGCAAGGGGCGCGCTCCTCAGGATGAGGGAGAGATAAGGGAAGTCCTCATCCTGAGGAGGCGCGAAGCGCCGTCTCGAAGGATGGCGGCAGGCTAGACACGATGGACTGAATATGGACAAGACCCAGCCGCATCCGCTGTTCAAGCTCGCGACCGAGCTCGGTCCGCTGATCGTGTTCTTCGTCGTCAACGCCAAGTTCAACCTGTTCGCGGCGACGGGCGCCTTTATGGTCGCGATCGTCGCGGCGATGATCGCCTCCTATGTGGTGACGAAGCATATCCCCATGATGGCGTTGGTCACCGGTGCGATCGTGCTGGTGTTCGGCACGCTGACGCTGGTGCTGCATGACGAGACCTTCATCAAGATGAAGCCGACCATCGTCTACGGCCTGTTCGCAGCCGTGCTCGGCGGCGGGCTGTTGTTCGGCCGCTCCTTCATCGCCGTCATGTTCGACCAGATGTTCAACCTCACGGCCACCGGCTGGCGCATCCTCACCATGCGCTGGGCGCTGTTCTTCCTCGGCATGGCTGTTCTCAACGAGATCATCTGGCGCACCCAAAGCACCGACTTCTGGGTCGCCTTCAAGGCGTTCGGCGCGATCCCGCTGACCATGGGCTTTGCCATTTGCCAGATGCCGCTGATCAAGCGTTATCACCTCGAGCCGGTCTCGCTGGAAGCGAGCGAGGCGGAAGCCGGCGATATCAGCAAGGGCTAGCTCGAGAGTTTAGCTTCCTGCCTTCAGGGCCTTCTCAATTTCCGTCTTCAGCACGCGATCGACATTTTGCGCTGTGACCGGGCCGACCAGCTTGTAGACGATGGTGCCGTCGCGGCCGACCACAAAAGTCTCGGGAACGCCGTAGACGCCCCATTCGATCGAGGCGCGGCCATTGCCGTCGACGCCGACGACGTTGAACGGATTGCCGTAGCGGCCGAGGAAACGCCGCGCATTCTCCGCCACGTCCTTGTAGTTG
>DATEJC010000334.1:0-28490 GCA_035278345.1 Bradyrhizobium sp.
GGCTTTGCCGCGGCCGCCGGACTGTGGGCGCTCACGCATCTGCCGCTCGACGCCATCCCCGATCTCTCCGACACGCAAGTCATCGTCTACACGGAATATTCCGGGCAGGCGCCGCAGGTGATCGAGGACCAGGTCACTTACCCACTGGCAACCGCGATGTTGACGGTGCCGAAATCGAAGGTGGTGCGCGGCTTCTCTTTCTTCGGCGTCTCCTTTGTCTACGTCATCTTCGAGGACGGCACCGACATCTACTGGGCGCGCTCGCGCGTGCTGGAGTTCCTCAACAGCGCGGCACAGCGATTGCCAACGGGCGTGACGCCGACCATCGGCCCGGACGCGACCGGGGTGGGGTGGGTCTACCAGTACGCGGTGATGTCGAAAGAGTTGAACCTCGCCGATGCCAGGACGATCCAGGACTGGAATTTGCGGTTTGCGCTCGCCAAGGCCGAAGGCGTCGCCGAGGTCGCCAGCGTCGGCGGCTTCGTCAAGCAATACAATGTGATCCTCGAGCCGCAGCGCATGCGCAATCTCGGCATCACGATGCAGCGCATGCGCGAGGCGATCCGCGCCAGCAATGCGGATGTCGGCGGACGCACGGTGGAGTTGTCGGAATTCGAATACGTCATCCGCGGCAAGGGTTACATCAAGGACATCAACGACCTCGGCAACATCGTGCTCAAGGCCGACCGGGGCACGCCGGTGCTGCTGCGCGACGTGGCCCGCGTCGAGCTCGGCCCGGACGAGCGGCGCGGCATCACCGAGCTCAACGGCGAAGGCGAGGTGGCGAGCGGCATCGTGCTGCAGCGCTTCGGAGTCAACGCGCTCGACGTGATCGAGAACGTCAAGAAGCGCTTCGCCCAGATCGCCACCAGCCTGCCGAAATCGGTCGAGATCGTGCCGGTCTACGACCGTTCCAATCTGATCTACGCCGCCATCGATACCCTGAAGCGCACGCTGCTGGAGGAAAGCCTTGTGGTGGCGCTGGTCTGCGTCGTGTTCCTGCTGCATGTCAGGAGCGCGCTGGTCGCGATCCTGATGCTGCCGGTCGGCGTGTTGATGGCGTTTGCCGCCATGAAATATTTCGGGATCGGCTCCAACATCATGAGCCTCGGGGGCATTGCGATTGCGATCGGCGCCATGGTCGATGCGGCCATCGTCATGATCGAAAATGCACACAAGCATCTCGAGCGCGCCGAGACCGGCAAATCGCGGCTCGAAATCCTGATCAAAGCGGCTTCTGAAGTAGGACCTGCGCTGTTCTTCAGCCTGTTGATCATCACCGTCTCCTTCATGCCGATCTTCACACTGGAGGCGCAGGAAGGGCGGCTGTTCAGCCCGCTCGCTTTCACCAAGACGTTTGCGATGGCGGCGGCGGCGCTGCTGTCGGTGACGCTGGTGCCGGCGCTGATGGTGATCTTCGTGCGTGGCAAAATCGTTCCCGAGCACAAAAATCCGATCAACCGTTTCCTGATCTTCATCTACCGCCCGGTGATCCAGGGCGTGCTGCGCGCCAAGCTGCTGGTCGTAATGCTCGCGGTCGCCGTGCTCGCGGTAACGATCTGGCCGGCGCGGCAGCTCGGCACCGAGTTCATGCCGAACCTCAACGAAGGCACGCTGCTGTACATGCCGACGACGCTGCCGGGAATCTCCGTGACCAAGGCGGCCGAGCTGATGCAGACGCAGAACCGGATCATCCGCTCGTTCCCGGAAGTTGATTCCGTCTACGGCAAGGCGGGGCGGGCCGCGACCGCGACCGATCCGGCGCCGACCGAGATGTTCGAGACCGTGGTCAACCTGAAGCCGAAAGAGCAATGGCGAAAAGGTCTCACCATCGACGGCCTGATCGCCGAGATGGACAAGGCGCTGCAGTTTCCCGGCGTGTCGAATGCCTGGACTATGCCGATCAAGGCGCGCATCGACATGCTCTCGACCGGCATCCGCACGCCCGTCGGCGTCAAGGTGATCGGCACGGACCTGGTCGAGATCGACAAGCTCGCAAAGCAGATCGAGCAGGTGTTGAAGGCCGTGCCGGGTACGTCGTCGGCCTATGCCGAGCGCGGCATCGGCGGCTACTACCTCGAGATCACGCCCGACCGGCCGGCGCTGGCGCGCTACGGCATGGCGGTGCAGGAAGTGCAGGATGCGATTGCAACGGCGCTCGGTGGCCAGACCGTCACCACGACAGTCGAAGGGCGGCAGCGCTTTGCCGTCAACATGCGCTACCCGCGCGACCTCCGCGACAATCCCAAGGCGATAGCCGACGACATCCTGGTGCCGATGCCGGCCGGCGGCGCGGTCCCCCTCGGTGAGGTCGCGACGGTGAAGCTGGCGCGCGGGCCGACCTCGATCCGCACCGAGAACGGACAGCTTGCGACTTATATCTATGTCGATATCCGCGACCGCGATCTCGGCGGCTATGTGGCTGACGCGCAGACGGCGGTGCAGGCGAGCATCCAATTCCCCGCAGGCTATTACGTGATCTGGAGCGGCCAGTACGAATATCTCGAGCGCGCCACGGCGCGGCTCAAGATCGTCGTGCCGGTGACGCTCCTGATCATCTTCCTGTTGCTCTATCTCAACTTCCGCTCGGTAGTGGAGACCATGATCGTCATGCTGTCGCTGCCGTTCGCGCTGGTCGGCGGACTCTGGCTGATGTGGTGGCTCGGCTTCAATTTGTCGGTTGCGGTCGCGGTCGGCTTCATTGCGCTGGCCGGCGTCGCCGCCGAGACGGGGGTCGTGATGCTGATCTATCTCAACCATGCCTTCGACGGGGTGGCGCAGCGCCGCGCTGCCGAGGGACGGGCGCTGACGAAGGGCGATCTCTACGACGCCATCATGGAAGGCGCCGTCGAGCGGGTGCGGCCGAAGATGATGACCGTGGTTGCGATCATGGCGGGGCTGCTGCCGATCATGTGGAGCTCGGGCACGGGCTCCGAAATCATGCAGCGCATCGCGGTGCCCATGATCGGCGGCATGGTGTCATCCACGGCGCTGACCCTGATCGTGATCCCCGCGATCTTCGGCCTCGTCAGGGGCAGGGGGCTGCTTTCCGCCGAAGCGGCCGCGCCGCAGGCAAGCGGAGATACAGAACACGCCAACGGAGCCGTCGCGCAGCCGCGCGGTCATCAGGTCAATCGTCGCGAGAAATCAGAGGAGATGTCGCATTGAAACTTCACACGATATGCATGGCAACCGCCGCAATGGTCATCGCTGGATCCGCCAGCGCCCACGATCATGCCCACCGGAAATCCTGGTCGGCTGGTGAGCCCGGCGACCCCAAAAAGCCGGCGCGCACCATCGAGGTCGTCATGAAGGAGATGGCCTACGAGCCGGGGACGATCGAGGTGAAGCGCGGCGAGCAGATTCGCTTCGTGATCCGCAATGCCGGCACCGAGGACCACGAATTCCTGCTGGCGACGACCAAGGAGAACCTGGCGCATGCGGAGATGATGAAGAAGCATCGTCACATGAAGCACGCGGAGCCGAACGCCGTTACGCTGGAGCCGAAGCAGTCGACCGAGCTGCTCTGGAAGTTCACCAAGGCGGGCACGTTCGAATATTCCTGTCTGATTCCGGATCATCGCGAATACGGCATGACCGGCCGCGTCACGGTAAAATGAAGGGCTGATACGAAAGTCGACTCCGACGGCGAGGAACCCGGCGGGGCGGGCATCTGTTGACCGGAGAAGTTGCGACGGAGATGCCCATGCCTCTGCCCGGTGGCTTGGCGGATAACGTGCCCTATGGCGCGGACCAGACGATCTATGTCGTCGTGGATGGCAGCGCTTCGCCGGAGGGCGGCGAAGCGAAGCAGGTCGAGTGCGAGGATTTTGAGATCCTCGTCAGCGAATTGATCGCCGGGCAATTTCGCGACCCCCAGCGCGTCATGGCCTTCAACACGCTCGAGCATTGGTCGCAGGATCTGTCCCGCGATGTTGCGCGGGAAATCCAGACGCGCTGCGACATCGACGGCATCCCGGTACCCGAACATGTCAGGGATTTCCTGGAGAGGCACACCGGCGCGATGGCGGCCCGCGAATGCTGATTGCATGCAAGCCACGGGCGAATTGATCGCACCTGATGTCCGGAACCCCTTCTAGGCATTGATCGAGGCCGTTATGATGCAGGTCCCGGGCAGGGATCGACATGAAGCGGCGTGCGTTCATCATCTCCTTGATTGGTTGTGCGGCGGCCGCCAGGCCGTTAGCTGGCTTTGCGCAGAAGACGCCTGTGCGACTCGGCTGGCTGTCCAGTGGCTCTGCGACGTCGGTTGCGGGCATCGGGTTTGTGACCGCCATCAAGGCTGGCCTGCGCGAGAACGGTCTGATCGAGGGCCGCGATTACGTCCTCGAATCCCGCTTTGCCGAGGGAATCTATGAGCGGTTTCCCGATCTGGCGCGCGAACTGGCGGAGGCCCGCGTTGCCATCATCATCACCAACACCATCGCTTCGGTGCGCGCGGCCCAGCGCGTCGCGCCACCTGTTCCGATCGTCATGTGCCCGATCAACGATCCCGTTGGTAACGGCCTGGTTGCCAGTCTTGCCAGACCCGGTGGTTTGACGACGGGGGTCGCGACGCTGAATCAGGATCTGACGGCGAAGATGCTGCAGTTTCAGCGCGCGATCGTGCCCGGGCTCCGGACCATCGCGGCGATCTTCAACCCCGGCAATCCTTCCAATCCGCGCGCGCTGGATGATCTGCGCGCCCGCGCAGTCGAATCGACCCTGAACGTCTTGCCCGTTGCGCTGAGGTCGCCGCGGGACCTCGACGCCGCATTTGCCGCCATCACGGCGGCCAAGCCCGACACGCTTCAGATCATCGCCGACTCCGGAACGTTCGATATGACGGATCGCATCGCCGCCTTTGCGCTGGAGCGGCGGCTGCCGAGCTTTGCCACGGCAGGAGACTACGTCGACGTGGGCGGTCTGCTGGCGTATGGTCCACCGCGCATAAAACTTCTGATGAAGTCGGGCTATTACGTGAAGCGGATACTGGACGGCGCCAATCCGGGCGAACTGCCGGTGGAGCAGCCAACCCAGATCGAATTGTCGATCAACCTGAAGGCGGCGCAAGCCATCGGCGTCGACATTCCACTCAATCTGCAGCAACTCGCTGACCGATTGATCGA
Source organism: Bradyrhizobium sp. (assembly GCA_035278345.1). Classification (GTDB taxonomy): domain Bacteria; phylum Pseudomonadota; class Alphaproteobacteria; order Rhizobiales; family Xanthobacteraceae; genus Bradyrhizobium. Next base: position 5,130 of record DATEJC010000334.1, read on the forward strand.
GTAGTCGTCTGCAATGCCAAACCAACCCATTCTCGTCGGCCTCATCGGCGCCGGCATCCAGTCCTCGCTGTCTCCGGCGATGCATGTGCGCGAGGGCGAGGCGCACGGACGTCGTTATGTCTATCGGCTGATCGATCTCGACGTCCTCGGGCTGACGGCGACCGCGCTGCCCGATCTGCTGGCTTCCGCCGAGCGTGAAGGATTTGCCGGCTTGAACATCACCTTTCCCTGCAAGCAGGCGGTGATCGAATGGCTGGATGAGCTCAGCCCCGATGCGCGCGCGATCGGGGCCGTCAACACCGTGCTGTTCAGGGACGGCCGCCGTATCGGCCACAATACCGACTGGTCCGGCTATGCGGAGAGCTTTCGGCGCGGATTGCCCGATGTCCGGCGCGAACGGGTCGTGCTGTTCGGCGCGGGCGGCGCAGGGGCTGCAGTAGCGCATGCGCTGTTGACGCTTGGGGTGGGCGAACTTCGCCTCGTCGATACCGATGCGGGACGAGCGGCGTCGCTTGCAGCTGCGTTGTGCGGCCGGTTCGGCGCAGGGCGCGCGGTCGCAATGAGCGATGCTGTCGCGGCAATGCAAGGCGCCGACGGCATGGTCAACGCGACGCCGGTCGGCATGGCGAAATTCCCGGGGCTGCCGCTGCCGGCCGAATTGTTGTCAGCAGATCAATGGGTGTCCGAGATCGTGTACTTCCCCCTGGAAACGCAATTGCTGAAGGAAGCCAAAGCGCGGGGCTGCCGGACCATGCCGGGTGCCGGGATGGCAGTGTTTCAGGCCGCCCACGCCTTTACGCTGTTCAGCGGCTTGCCCGCCGATGCAGATCGCATGCTGGCGCATTTTTCGGAGCTGACGCGCCGCCCCTGACCGGCAAATGCCGGTCGGTCTTGCGACGTCAGATTTCCAGCTTCTCCAGCCGCACCGGCAATTTGCGGATGCGCTGGCCGGTGGCGTTGAAGACGGCGTTGCAGACGGCGGCGTTGGTGCCGACATTGCCGAGCTCGCCGAGTCCCTTGACGCCTGCCGGATTGATCTGCCCGTCCTGCTCGGAGAGCAGCAGCACCTCAACGTCAGGCGTGTCGGCGTTAACGGGCACCAGATAGTCGGCGAGGTTGTCGTTGACGTATCGTGCATAGCGCTCGTCGAGCTCGGTCGCCTCGTGCAGCGCCGACGACATGCCCCAAATGAGACCGCCCATCAGCTGGCTGCGTGCGGTGCGCGGGTTCATGATGCGTCCGGCGGCGAAGGCGCCGAGCAGGCGCGGCACGCGGATTTCGTGCGTCCAGCGGTTGACGCGCACTTCGACGAATTCGGCGCCGAAGGCATAGGCGATGCCGTTCTTGAATTCGGGACCGCCGACAATACGTACCTGGCCCTGATGCATGGCGCGGAACGAATCCAGCGGCGCGCCTTCCGGCTTCCACTCGCCATATTCCTCGATGACGCTGGCGCCGAGCGCGTCAAATGCCTTTTCGCGATCAAGCGGCTGGTCGCTCCTGGCGGCCTCGGTGGACGGAGTCTGGCCGAGCCCGACGGTTTCCTTGGCGCGGTCGACGACGTTGTCGCGCGGCATCACCGCCCTGAACAGCTTTTGCCTGATCTGGTCGCAGACCATCATGACGGCCGAACAGGTGCTGGCAGTCGAATTAGAGCCGCCGGCAACGGGGGCGGGCGGCAGGTCGCTGTCGCCGATGAACACCGATACCTGTTCCACGGGCACGCCCAGCCGTTCGGCCGCCGCTTGCGCAATCACGGTATAGGCGCCGGTGCCGATCTCGTGGCCGGCGATCTCGACGCGGGTGCGGCCATCGCGCTGCAGCCGAACGCGCGCGGCGGCGGGCGCCATCTGGGTCGGATAGCAGGCGGTGGCGCAGCCATAGCCGACCAGCCAGTCGCCGTCTTCCATCGACTTCGGCTCCTGCTTGCGCTTGTCCCAGCCGAAGGCCTTGGCGCCCTCGTCATAGCAGGCCATCAGCGAGCGCGAGGTGTAGGGCTTGCCGCCGATCGGCTCGTTCATGGTGTCGTTGACGCGGCGCAGCTCGATCGGGTCCATCCGGAGCAGCCATGCCAGCTCGTCGATCGCGCTTTCCAGCGCGAACATGTAAGGCACTTCCGGTGGCGAACGCATGAAGCCGGGCGTATCGCGGTCGGCGCGCACGATGGAGACCAGGCTGTCGACGTTTGGGCAGGCATACATCCGCGTCGTGGTCTTGGTGCCGGCGACGGCGTAGGCGTCGGCGCGCGAGGATACTTCCCACCCCTCATGGCGCAGCGCGGTCAGCTTGCCGTCGCGGCTGGCGCCGATCTGGACCTTGTGGCGCGTCTCGGCGCGGTGGGTCGAGATGTTGAAACCCTGGTCGCGGGTAGCAACCAGCTTGACCGGCCGGTTCAGTGCGCGCGAAAGACTCGCGACGATCGCGGTGCGTGGCGTCGTCGAGCCCTTGGAGCCGAAGGCGCCACCGACATAGGAATTGACCACGCGCACCTGGTCGGCATCGATGCCGAGCTGTGCGGCGACGCCGTTCTTCAGGCCGTGCACATACTGGCTCGGCTCGTAGACGATGAGCTGGTCGCCTTGCCAGACGCAGCTGGTCGCAAACAGCTCCATGGCATTGTGATGCTGGGGCGGCGTCTCGTAGCTGCCTTCGAACTGCACTTCGGCGCGCGCGAAAGCATTCGCGAAATCGCCGACCTTGGGATCCTCCTTGTGCCGCGCCATCTGGCCCTTGGCTGGCGCCGATGTCGTACCGGGGTTATCGAAGCTCGCGGTCGGGCGCGCCGCCGTATAGCTCACCCGCACCAGATGCGCGGCCTCGCGCGCGGCTTCATAGCTTTCGGCGAGCACGACGCCGATGATCTGGCCGTCCTCGGCGATCTCGTTGGATTTCATGGGTTGATTGCTGGTCGACAGATAGCCGCCATTGCTGAACGTCTTCACGTCCTTCAACTTCGCGGCGTTCTCGTGGGTGACGATGCCGATGACGCCGCGCACTTTCTTGGCGCCTTCCAGCTCCATGGCGTCAATGCGGCCCCTGGCGATCGCGCTGGTGATCAGATAGGCATAGGCTGGCCGCGCCAGCGGGACGTCGGCGGCGTATTGCGCCTTGCCCGTCACCTTCGCGACGGCGTCGTAGCGCGGGATCGGCTGGCCCATATTGGCCTTGGGTTCGGGCGCGGCTGCCGTCATGCTCAAATCTCCATTGTCGCTGCCTGCTGCAGCGCGCGGGCGACCACGCGCTGGCCAAGCTCGATCTTGAATGCGTTGTGCTTGCGCGGGCGGGCCGCGGCGAAAGCCGCCTCCGCAACGCGGCGTGCCAGCGTGTCGTCGAATTTCTGGTCCTTCAGCAGCATCTCGACCTCACGGGCGCGCCAGGGCACGGTCGCAACGCCGCCGAGCGCCACGCGCGCATCGCGCACAAAGCCGTCCCGCACGTCGAGCGCGACGGCGGCCGAGGCCAGCGCGAATTCATAGGACTGGCGGTCGCGGGTCTTGAGGTAGACCGAGCGCGGCCAGCGCCCTTGGATCAGGAAGGCCGAGATCAACTCCCCCGGCTGCAGCGTGGTCTCCAGCTGCGGCGAGCGGCCGGGCGGCTTGTGCAGTTGCTCGAACGGCAAATTCCGCGTGCCGGACCTGCCCGATATCTCGACATTGGCGTTCAATGCGATCAGGGCCTGGGCGAAATCGCCGGGATAGGTCGCGATGCATTGGTCCGACGTGCCGAGTACGGCATGACTGCGGTTGAAGCCGTCCATCGCCGCGCAACCGGAGCCTGGATTGCGCTTGTTGCAGGCATCGTAGCTGACATCGCGGAAATAAGTGCAGCGTGTTCGCTGCAGGACGTTGCCGCCGAGCGTCGCCATGTTGCGGATCTGCGGGCTGGCGGCGAACTTCAATGCCTGCGCGATCACAGGATAGTTGCGCTGCACGTCGGCGTTGTCGGCGACGTCGGACATCTTCGCCATCGCGCCGAGCTTGAGGTGATCGCCGGACAGGTCGATCGCCGACCAGTCTTTCGCCAGCGGATTGATGTCGACGAGCTTGCGCGGGCGCATCACGTCGAGCTTCATCAGGTCGATCAGCGTGGTGCCGCCGGCCAGCGGCTGGCTTTCGGATTCCGTGAGCGGATTGTTGCCGGCTGCGGCCGCGGCCAGCGTCTGGGCGGCGGCCGAGGGATCGTCGGCCCGCTGGTAGAGGAATGGACGCATGCAATCAGCCTTTCTAGGTTTCGGGCGCACCCTGCTTCACAGCGGCAACGATGTTCGGATAGGCCGCGCAGCGGCAGATATTGCCGCTCATGAATTCGCGGATGTCGTCGTCGCTCCCGGCGTGGCCTTCCCTCACGCAGGCGACGGCCGACATGATCTGGCCGGGCGTGCAGTAGCCGCACTGGAAGGCGTCCTGGTCGATGAAGGCCTGCTGCATCGGATGCAGCTTGCCGTCATGCGCGAGGCCCTCGATGGTGGTGATTTCCTGCCCCTGCGCCACCTGCGCCAGCGTCAAGCAGGAAAGTACACGGCGGGCTTCGATCAGGACGGTGCACGCGCCACATTGACCGTGGTCGCATCCCTTCTTGCTGCCGGTGAGGCCAAGGTGCTCGCGCAACGCATCCAGCACGGTGGTGCGCGCGTCGATGTCGAGGGCGCGGTCCTCACCATTGACCCGCAGGGTGACGCTGACGGGAAGGGAGGGATTCTCCGCTGAAGGCATTCCGCCGGTTGCCGCGGGAGCTGCCCGCGCCGTCAGCGGGAGCATCGCGGCGCTGCCCGCTGCGCCGGCCATGAAATGGCGTCGGTCGAAGCCGGTCAAGCTGATGTTGCCGGGTTTTCGTGTCTTGTCGTCCATCAAAACCTCCGCCGCGAAGCGAACTGCGGCGTGCGCCGCATCATCGGCGGCTAACAGGACCAATGGGGGCTTGTTCCTGTCGAGGCGATCACGTTTGCCGCGATTGCGGGCGCGCAGGTTCGGGAACCAAATGCACGGCCAGGGATTGTAGGCGAGGGGGCGCGTGCTGCGAGGCTGAGGCTGCCATGCCCCTCTATCATTTCGATCTCGTGAACTGGAAAGCGGTCGTCGACGCCGGCGGCGCGGACCTTGCCGACGACATCGCGGCGATGAATTCCGCCGACCTGATCGCGCGGCGCCTGCTTGAGCGGGTGCCGGACCTGAAGAACCGGCATTACGCCGTCCTCGTCACCAACGAGGAGGGCGATGAGGTCTGCCGCTTGCCGCTCGATGTCGTTCATTGAGCGTGTCCTGACTGCACACGCCCCAATGTTCGCAACCATGACAATGCCCGCCGCTTGGCCAGGATCGTTCAACCAGGAAGAAGCGCTATGGCAATGGACGCAAGAGAGACCAGCAACCTGATCGGCAGTGACAAGGTCGAGGGCACGGCGGTCTATGGCGCGGACGCGCAGAAGATCGGCAACATCGAGCGGGTGATGATCGACAAGATCAGCGGTCGGGTGTCCTATGCGGTGCTGGGCTTCGGCGGGTTCCTCGGCATTGGCAACGATCACTATCCGCTGCCCTGGCAATCGCTGAAATACGACACGCGGCTCGGAGGCTATGTCACAGGGGTAACCGAGAGCCAGCTTCGCGGCGCCCCCAAATACGGCAATGACAACGACTGGAATTGGGGCGATCCTGCACGGACCCGCGCGGTCAACGACTATTACGGCGTGCCGATTGCGTAAGGCCGGGCCGGTTCACCGGGCCATCCCGGCCTGCCCCGATATTCTGGACCGTGCCGCCAGGCGATACCAGGCCGGATATCCCAGCCACAGGCCAACCAGGACGACGAGTGCGGCAAGGCCCGAAGCGAGTGCCATGCCGTTACTCTCGGTGACCTTGAAAAATACGACGGCGACATCCGCGGCAATGCCCGCGGCCAGCGGGACCGAGCCGGCAATGATCAGCCACGATCCGATCCGGAAGAAGACGGGGTCGTCCTCGCCGTGAAATCCGATGCGATGCAGGGCCGCCGGCGTCATCAGGAGAACGACGGACAGGGCCACCGCGGTCAGTGCGGCGCAGTGGACATATTTGAACAGCGTCGGCAATTCGTTGAATGATCTGGTCAGGACGGCGATCAACTGGAAGCCGAGCAGCGCCTGGCCGCCGGGGATGATGACGCGCGCTTCGGTCAGCATTTGTTCGATTTTCGATTTCAGCGAGGTGCTGATCTGACGGTCCGCCATGGATTTCTTCCTTTCCCGCCGCATGGCAAAGCCGAGGCCGTAGAGCAGCGCGAGTGCGATCGCCGTGAACAATGCGCCCGCGGCGATGCCGATGTTGCGGTCGAATAGTTGCTCGAACGTCACGAAGGTTGCAGCACCGAGACCGAAGGTCAGCGGCAAGAGACTGGCGCCCGCAAGCCGCGTCGCCATGGTCACCGGCGAGGCCTGCTCTCGCCGTTGAAGATGATCTGATGGAAGAGCGACGGGGCGATCAACAGGCCGATGCTGGCGAGCAGCATGACGAGCCCTGCGCAATGCACGTAGCGGCTTGTGGCTGGTATGTCCGCGAACAGCTCCTGAAACACCGCCTCGAACTGGAAGCCGAACAGCACCTGTGCGCCGAGGATCAAGAGACGTGACTCGTCAAGCGCCGTTTTCAGTTTCGCTTCGATCTGCATCGGGAATGAACCTTTGGCTGCATGCCGAGTTCCAAACGGAGCGGCGCGCGAAAACGCGCCGCGGCATAGCACGGAGAAGCACATGGCCAAGAAGGCGAAGAAGCGAAAATACTCCAAGGGCGCCGCCAAGAAGGTGAAGCGCGCGATGAAGAAGCGCAAGTCAGGCACGCTGCGCAGCGGCCGCTCCGGCAAGAAAGTCAAGAGCCGCAAGCAGGCGATTGCCATCGGCCTTTCCGAGGCGCGCAAGAAAGGCGCCAAGGTGCCGAAGAGGAAGAAGCGGAAATCCTGAGCGTGATGACACTTCGTCGAAGCGTCATCACGCTCCAACTTTAACCTTTTGTTTTGATCATGATCTCCGCGCAAACGCTTCGCATTTGTCGCAGGGAAAGCCGCTTCACACTTTTCCGGATCATGACCTAGTGCGCGGATTGGGGCAGGTCCGCCGCCGGGCAACCCATCATCCACTCGTCCAATTCGTCAGCGCTGGAGTCGTCGAACGCCCGGGGTCGGCGATGCACGAGTTCCCGTGTGCGCGGCGCCCTGCGATCTGACCGATATCGCCGGGCTGTCATTGGCTGTGTCCTCGTCTTTGTCCCTTCATCAAACGAGGTGGCCGAACCGGCGTTCCTCCGGCTGACGGTCTCATTTTTGCCGAGTCGGCAGGAACCTTCCGGTGGCGGCGGGGTCGTTTCTTCGACAGCCGGAGGCAAGAAAAGGAGGGGTTATGGCCGCTAAAAACCGCAAAGAGGAGCCATCGAAGCAGCGCCGCGAGGCCGATGTGCCGAAGCCGCGCGACGGCCAGAAAGCCGGCAGCCAGGGCATCGTGCGCGACCAGCGCGGTCAGGAACAACCGGCCGACAAGGAGCGGGCGCAGCAGACCGGCAACGAGGAGTGAAAAAAATCGAGGTCATTCCGGTGCGAAGCGTCAGCATCGAACTATGGTGCGCGCTTGCGCAGCTGAGGATATCGAAGCAAGCGGAGAGACATCATGCGTACAGGCAGGATAGTGACATTGGTGGCGCTCGCCTTCCTGCTCGCCGGCGCCACCGCGTTTGCCTATTTCGGATTGCGCGAGCCCGGCCGGCCAATGCCGCCGGAATTCGTTGCCGCACTGATCCTGGGATCATTGCTGACGCTGGGCGTCGGGATCGGCTTGATGGCGCTGCTGTTCTATAGCCACAGGAAGGGCTACGACGAGCCGCCGCGGCTGTTGCCGCCGCCGTAGCGTGGCCGGCTGACCGTCGGGTGAACCGCCAGCCGTCTTATCATTTTCTCATGCCTGTCATTTGCGCCTGTTCCTGTCGAGCGCCACGGGTGCTTGTTCGCTCCAGCGACAAGAGCGAGATGCTAAGGAACGGTCGCCCTCCCGGGCGCGAACGGACGGTCCGACAACCAGCCGGGCTCAGCGCCGTCGCGATGCCGTCCGCCTTCGCAGGCGGCGAGCCAGGCAACGACCGCGCCGAGGAGGATCGATACCGCGATCGAGAAAGCCGCGATGACCGCGCTCTTTCGCGAACGACCGATCGCTGTCTTTGAGGCGGCGATGACGTTGTCGACCCGGCGCTCGGCGTCGGGACCTGCAAGTCCCGCGACACCGGTCACCAGCTGTACGAGATAGCTGCGATCCTCGGATGCGACGCCGCTATGGCTCGACGAGGTCAGCAAGATCCGTCCGGCTTCGGCGCGCTCCATGGCGTTTTCGGCATTTTGCGTGCGGCGCGCGGGCCGGAGCAGACGATCGAGTTCGTAGCTGAGCAGCGGCTCTGCCGCTGTTGCTGACCGAGCGCCTTGCGTGGGGGACGAGCGAGATGCGGCAGCTCCGGCTATCAGCGTCGTGATGAGGACCGTGAGGACAACCGCGATGGCCCAGGCAGCCAGGCCGTGGAGGCCGTCGCGATGCTCGACCTCGCCGGCGTTGGCAGGTGCCGCGCCCATCCGGACGCGCCCGACGACATATCCGCCGATGCCAAAGCTGATCAACGCGACCAGTATCAGGTAGATTCCCGATAGCAGCCAGAGTGCGACCGATGCATCGCGCCAGGTCGGCGCGGCCGACGCCACGCCGAGGCCAATGGCCATGCCGAACGCGATCAATACGGTGGAAAATGCCGTTGCTATCAGCGCACCGGCGATGGCGGGCGTCCAGGCCAGATAGGCCGGAGAGGGCGCCGGTCTGGAGTAAGCCAGATCTTCTTCGACGATCGTGGTCATATTCGAAGCTCAGCGGAGCCCGAAGAAGGAAAGGATGGCAAGGATCACCACGATCAAACCGACGATATAGATAAGCTGGTGCATGGACGGCTCCTGTCTGACAAATCAAAACAATCAAGAGCACGTTCGATCATTCGCAGCGGTCGCGCTCCTCTCGTTGCACAATTCGAAACGGCGACCGCTGTTCCAACGGGCTTTGCACTCCAATGGCGGCGTGGGAGAACAGCGCACGGGAACAACGCACACTGCTCCGGCTTGAGTTTGTTGCGGCTCCCGTCGCGGAGCCGACAGGGCCCCTTGCCGGGGAGGCTCCGATGAAGGACTTTGCGGATGCAGCATTCGAGCCGGAAGTGATCGAAGCGATGACGGCCGCGCTGACGAGCGCCATCGCATCTCTGCCGGAGCCACTGAGTGCCGCTCATGTCAATCTTCTGGCTGAATCGATCCTTCGCACTGCGAAATCCGGCGAGCGGGATTCGGCGGTGCTTGAACGAATTGCGCTTATCGAATTGCAGATCGCGCCGCGCGCCTAGGCAGCGGCGCACGAAGCCGCTTCAATAGGAACCCTCCGCATCGACAGCGATTGCTATTGATCTCCGCGCCGTGGCGGAGCTTGCGAAGGGTCGTGCGGCGATCGGCGGGCCGCCGCGAATGGATTCGTGCCCGAGGTAAGAGGCGATGCGCGCGCTATGTGCACTGCTGGTGGTACTTGCCCTCGCGCTTCATGCATCGGCGCGCGACCTCGACGGACGCTTTGCCGGTTCACCGCTGAAGCAGTGGTTCGAGGGCCTGGCCAGCAAGCGCGGCCTGTGCTGCTCGGACGCCGACGGCAGGGCGGTATCCGACGTCGATTGGGAATCGAAGGACGGTCACTATCGCGTGTGGCTGGAAGGCGCCTGGCATGACGTGCCGGAAGACGCGGTGGTGACCGTGCCAAACCGCGCCGGGCGGACGATGGTATGGCCCGTCCGCGGCGCGCTCGGCCTGACCATCATTTGCTTCATGCCGGGACCGATGACCTGAAGCGGTCGCAACTACTCCAGCATCTGCCGCAGCTTGAGCGCATCTGCGGGTGCCGCGCTCTTCTGGTCGTTGTCGAAATAGACATAGACGTCGCAACCCTGGCGTTTCCAGGAACGGATGTGCTTCGCCCACCTGGCCAGCGTTGCGCCGCGATAGTGCCCACGGTAACGCCCGCTCGGGCCATGTCCCCTGACATAGACGAAATCGGCCGTGCGTTTCCACGGGGCGGGGGCGTCGTGATGATCCGAGATGCACAGCGAGATGTTGCGATCGGCAAGCAGGCGGAAGATGTTTGGCGCGTACCAGCTTGGATCCCGGAACTCGAAGCTATAGCGGCGCCGTTTCGGAAGCAGCCTGAGAAAGGAGGCGAGCCGATCGGCGTTGACCGCAAAGTTGGGCGGTAGCTGAAACAGGATGGGACCGGCCTTGCCGTCCAACAGGCGGAGGCGTTGTTCCAGCAGCTCCAGGCTGTTGACCGAGTTGTCGGACAACCGCTTCCAGTGCGTGATGAAGCGCGACGCCTTCCAGGCGAACACAAACTGCTTGTCCGTCTGTTCTTTCCAGCCCTGCACCGCGGCCTCGGTCGGTGTTCGGTAGAACACGCCGTTCAGTTCGGTGGTTGGAAAGCGGCCGGCGTAATATTGCAGCTGTTGCTTCAGCGGCAGACCCTTCGGAAAGAATGGACCGCGCCAGGAATCGTAGTGCCAGCCTGACGTGCCGATCAGGATACGAGCCATCGTCTCTCACGCTCCAGCCAGACAAAACCTGAGCTGCCGGCTGGTTCCGCTGCGAAACGAGGGCTCGCAAACCGCACGACTGAAACCGGCAGGCTTGCCTTCGACTTGAGCTGAGGCAATCAACTCGGAGGCCACCGACACGTGACGATGCCGATCGAGAATGCCGTTCACCTCTGCGTCGACATGCAGCGCATCTTTGCCAAGGGCGGCATCTGGGAAACGCCCTGGATGGAGCGGGTGCTGCCGGTCATCGTCGATATTGTGGAGCGCTGCCCCGAGCGAACCGTGTTCACGCGCTTCATCACGCCAGCTTCACCGGAGGAGGCGCAGGGACAATGGCGGCCGTACTTCGAGCGATGGAGGGTGGCGACGCGCAACGCCTCCGGGGGCGCACAGCTCGACCTCGTCCCGGAATTGGCGCGGTTCGCGCCGCCTGCCGCTGTAGTCGACAGAGCGACCTATTCGGCCTTCTTCCGCTCGCCACTCGCGAACTTCCTGATGCAGAGAGACGTACGCGCGGTCATCCTGTCGGGCGCTGAGACCGACGTCTGCGTGCTCTCGACGGTGCTCGATGCGGTCAATACTGGCTTCCGCGTCGTCATCGTCGAGGATGCCCTGTGTAGCTCCTCCGATGCTGGACACGACGCGCTGATGACAATGTACCGCGTGAGGTTCAATCAGCAGATCGATCTCGTCACCGCCGAAGAGCTGCGAGATCTATGGCACCCCGAGCGCGAGAGCTGAGGAACCAGTGTTTGCCATCAATGTTGAGCAGCTACAAAAACCCTGAATGCCCAAGGAGAGCCGAGATGGCCGAAAAGGACTTGAACGAACTGTTCCTCGATACGCTAAAGGACATCTATTACGCCGAGAAGCACATCCTGAAGGCGTTGCCCAAGATGGCAAAGGCCGCCAATTCCGACGAGCTGCGCGCTGCTTTTGAAAAGCATTATGACGAGACCGAAGGACAGGTGGAGCGGCTGGAGCAGATTTTCGAGATGCTCGGCAAGGCCGCGCGGGGCAAGAAATGCGATGCCATCGAAGGCATCATCGACGAAGGCAAGGAAGTCATGGAGGAGTATGCCGACACGCCGGCGCTCGACGCCGGGCTTCTGGCAGCGGCACAATCGGTCGAGCATTACGAGATATCGCGCTATGGAACGTTGAAGGCCTGGGCCGAGAAACTCAAAATGCCGCAGGCGGCCAAGCTGCTGGATGCAACGCTGGCCGAGGAAAAGAAGACCGATGAAACACTGACGAAGATCGCGGAGAAGGCGGTCAACTACGAGGCTGCGGCCTAGGAACGGCACCGTAGCCCGGACGTTGGCCCTGATCACCGCTCAGGTGATTTCCTCCCGATGACTTCCCCCGGCCTGCAAGGGCCGGGGGCTTTACCTGTTCCGACGTGAGCCGAATCCGGTGAGAGGCCGCAGCAACCGCTCGGTCAAGGCGCCAAGCGCAAGACCGGCGGCAACGTCGCTCGCCCAGTGCGCGAGCAGCACAATCCGTGTCAGCGCCACCCCAGCGCCAAGCGCCCAGATCAGGTTGCGCCTGGCGGGCGGAAGCACCGTCGCGGCTGACGCCAGCGCGCCGATATGCATGGCATGGCCAGAAGGGAACGCGTCATAGGGGTTTCCGGAGACGGGAACGCCGTGCAGATGGCCGCGGGGGGCCATCCGGTTTGGCCGCTCCTGATCGACGATCGACTTGATCAGGTGCGGCAGCGCGCTCACCGCGACCACGCTCAGGAGGATGTGATTGCTGCCGACGCGCGCGCGTGGAGATTTGTTGCGGCAATAAACCCACCAGCCGGCGGCGAGTGCAAGCATCAAGTTCTCGTCGGCGCCCCAGGTGAGCACCTGCGCTGCCTTCTCGACGCCACGGCTGGCATGCTTGGAGATGGTATCGGCGATTGCGATGTCCGCCCGCGTGGGCGGTATGCGGTACAGCCCCATTCCACGCTCCGACAGTTGGTCGCCACACCCTTACTGAACAAGCATTTGGTTCGCTGGTTCCGACAAGCCGGACGAAAGGAACCCTTTTGCATGGCCCCGGTTGGATGTCACAACCGAACGGGGAGTTGAAAAAATGGGACTGGCTCAATACGCGATCGTGCCGCTCCGCGACCAATGGGGCGTGCTGCACGACGGCGATGTCAACGGCGAGTATGCGACCAAGGAGGCCGCGTTCGAAGCGGCCGTTTCCGCGGCGTCGCTGGCGATGCGGCAGGGCCATGAGGTGCATGTCAGTGTGCCCGCGCGCAATGAGGGCAAGGCCGATCCTTCGCATTGACGTCGCCGCTGGAGAAGCTCGATGACCGACGTGGATGTCCGCAAGGGAATGCCGCCGGTCGAGCTCTCCCGCGATGAATTCGAAGCGCGCTACCGCAGCCGTTTCGTCGATCCCGTCTTCGCGCCATTGCAGCGCGAGCTCGATGCCATTGTAGCGGCGGCATGGGATGCCTACAGCCACGGCCGAAAGGCGCCGGTCACGCGCAGGGCGGGGCCGGGCTTTGCCGATCCCCAGTACGAATTGTCGGTGGATTGGTTGAAGGCGCGCGAGTCGGTTCTCGCGGCGCAGCGGCGGCACGACGATGCAACAGAGACGCCGCGCATTCTCCTGATCAACGGCTCGGCGCGCAGCGAGCACACCTGTCCCGGCGAGATGTCGAAGAGCTGGCGGCTGGTGCAGCTGGCGCAGGCCGTGTTCGCCGAAATGGGATTTGCCGTCGACATCCTCGATCTGTCACGGCTTGCCTCCGAATTCGGCCGGCAAATCCACCCCTGCAAATCCTGCGTCGGGACGTCGATGGCGTTGTGCCACTGGCCCTGCAGTTGCTATCCGAATTATTCGCTGGGCCAGACCGACGACTGGATGAACGAGATTTATCCGCTCTGGGTCGCCGCGCACGGCATCATGATCGTGACGCCGGTGAACTGGTATCACGCGCCGACGGCGCTGAAGTCGATGATGGATCGGCTGGTCTGTGCCGACGGCGGCAATCCCGATCCGACTTCCACCCACGGCAAGAAAGCGGCGGAGGCCAAGGCGCTGGAGCTGAAGGGCTGGCCCTATCCGCGCCATCTCGCCGGGCGGCACTTCGGCGTCATCGTGCATGGCGATGCCGCCGGCGCCGAAACGCTGCGCCGATCGCTGTCGGACTGGCTCACCGACATGGGCCTGATCTCGGCCGGACGTATGGCGGAGGTCGACGGCTATGTCGGTTATATGGAGCCATACGCCACCTCGCATCGGGCGCTGGACCGCGACAAGGCTATGCAGCAGGAGGCAGCGAACGCGGCTCGCGCGCTCGGCAACGCCGTGCAGCTTGCACGAGCCGGCAAGCTTGAGGATCCCGCGGATGAACTGGAGGATCCCGTTCCCAAGTGATTTCGCCCAATTGATCTCACAAGTGATTTCAGGAGTCCTGGCGTTTCGACGAAGGCCGTTCGCCGCGACCGGCAGAATCGCGCGACTGCTTGTCATTTTCGTCGGCCTTGCGCTCCTGCTCCTTGCCTTCCTGCACCAGGAGATTGTCGCCGATCATCTCGCCGACCAGTATCTTGGTGAAGCCCTGTGCCTTCTCCCGAACCTTGCTCATGACACTTCTCGCGAAGATGGAAGGTGTTTGCATCGCTAGCCGGTCGGACGGCGGCCGGTCCGGCAATTGAGTGGCGGGGTAGGCGCCCTGCGAAGTGCTTCCGGCAGGAAGTACTCGTCCGGATCTGGCAGGGCGTCGCGCCGGACATCCGCAGCCGTCTGGGCACGCTCATGCGGCGTCTGGTTTTCGCGAAATCTGCGCTTCACATCGACGCCGCTGACGGGGTCGTTCACGCCGTGCTGAATATCCCTGGAATCGGTCATGCCGCGCCTCCATTGCCTTTACCGGGATAACGATGCGTGGCTGGGCTGCGTTCCGGCGGAACTGCAGCCGCACTCTTTCGATTGAACCGGGAGGGTTTGGTTGAACTGAGCCTGCGGAGAACGCGTGGATGCTGGAAGAGAAACTGAAGGAAGCGATCGTAGCGGAGCTGAAGCGCCAGGCCGCCGATCAGCCGCAAGCGCTGAAGGTCGAAAGTTCCCCGGATCTCGTCGTCAACGGCAAGGTCGATCTTGATGCGCTGGCAATGGTGGTCGCGGGCTCGATGGCCGGCGGTCCCTGATGCGGCTGCACGTCGCGTTCAAATCTGCGGAACGGCTGCGGCGGCGGATGCTTAGCCTCACGACGAGGAGATATCGCATGGCCAGGAAGAAACCCGTGACCCCCGATCCCGGCGAGCGTTCGGACTGGGGTTCGCACGCCCAGACGAAGGAGCCGTGGAAGGGAAATCCCGAGAAAGAACAACGATCGGACGACAAGAAGCCCGATCTCGAAAAGTGGCATGAATCCAATACGCATTAGGATTTTCGAGGGACGGCACTAAACGGAAAGTGATCTTTCGCGGGAGAAATTAGGAACCAAACCCGCAACGACGAATCCTTCCCTTGGCGACCGGCCCGTCTCAGCCCCCTGGGCCGGAAGCCATCCGGAAATGACGGCCCCGGCACGCCGCGCCGGGGTCGTTCCGTTGTCGGCCTAACGTTTTGTCGGCTTAACTTCTTAGCTTGGAGGCCGCAGGCCAGGGGAATCCGCCCATTCCTTGAGGTGTGCGGCGGTCTCCGCTTGCCGCGCCTTCTTCAGCAGCAGGTCGCGTTCGAGGCCGGGCGGCAATGTATCGGCCTTGGCCTTCGCTCGCGCCGCTTCCTGCGCCAGGTGCTGCTTGGTCAGGATTTCCTGTTCGAGATGTCGTCCCTGCATGACGTGCTCCTCTGCCGTCAGGGGATTGGCGGGAGCTCGACTGGTCTCTCTGTCACAGACGCCCCTATCGGTCGGTGATGGAACAAGCATGCGCCTCAACGGCAGGGACCGCCAGAAGAATGATTTTCTCTGTGCGCTGCAAGAATTTGCGCCGGGAACGATGAGCATTGCCGTCGATTGTAAGCCAGCGTGCTTTGCCAGGGAAATTCGTCATGAATCCAAGTGGCGGCAGGACTGAGATCGCATCGCCCCGTCCCGCCAGATGCCGCCTCGCTCAGGGAGCCGTCGATGCATAGCAGGCTTGTCTCCGGAAAATCCGCCCGCGTTCACGTGGTCATCCTCGATTCCGGCGAGGAGGCCTTTGCCGCGCTGACCAAGTTCGCCAACGACGAAAAGCTTGCGACGGCGTCGCTGACCGCCATCGGCGCATTCGAGCGGGCGACGATCGGCTGGTTCGATTTGAATTCGAAGAGCTACAGGAAGATCGAGATCAATGAGCAATGTGAGGTGCTGACCGCCATCGGCGATGTTGCGCTCGGCGACGACGGCAAGGCCAGCTTGCATGTCCACGTCGTGCTGGGATTATCCGACGGCTCGACCCGCGGCGGCCATTTCCTGTCCGGCCTCGTGCGGCCGACGCTGGAGGTCGTGCTGACGGAAGCGCCGGCGAAGTTGCGGCGCAGGAAACGGCCGGAGCTCGGGATAGCGCTGATCGATCTCGACAGCGGCTAGGCCAATTGAGCGGACGAGGGCAGGGGGCGCCGCTGCCCTGTGCCGATCAGGCCTGAGCGTGCTGCCCGCCCGGACGTGAAATGCGGCTTAGCGCATCCGCCGTGCCGTCACCGCTATGCGCGCGGGCAATATCGCCAAGCGCGATGATGCCGACCAGCCGCTTGTCGCGATTGAGCACCGGCAAGCGGCGGACCTGGAGGTCGCCCATGTTTTCGGTGACCTCTTCGATATCCTGATCGTCGAAGCAGTAAAGTACTTCGGCCGTCATGACATCGCTGATGCGCGAGTCGGGGCCGCGTCCCATGGCGACGCCGCGAATGGCGATGTCGCGGTCGGAGATCATGCCGACCAGCCGTTCGTTGTCCGTGACCGGCAACAGGCCGCAATTGAGCGCCGCCATCGCTTCGGCGGCATCGCGCAGCGTGTCGTCGGGCGTGCAGAGCTGCACTTCCGAAGTCATCATATCGCGGACCTTCATGGCAAACCTCACTGGTTGTTTCCGCGCTAACAGGTGTCACCGGAGGTCGTTCCGGCAGGCAGCCAAAAAATGGAGACGAACGTGCTGTCCGGTCATGGCTGGCAAGCGCTGCGGAATTGTGTCGTTCCGCGGGCGAACGTTTCATCGGGAATTCGTTCCGCACCAATGCGTGCGGAATGCGAGGTATGCGCGGCCGCAATTTCTGAAACCTGCATTGTTCCCTTCGCGTTTGCTGGCGGGGCCGACCATGCAGACCAGCAATGCGAACAACCCTCAGCGTAGTTCTCCTGCTTTCCAGCAGCGTAACCGCCATGGCTGCCGAAAGGGGCCTGGCCTCGTTCTATCCCGGGATCGGCAAGCGCAGTGAGATGACCTGCGCCCATCGCAGCCATCCCTTCGGCAAACGGTTAAAGGTTTCTCACGGCAATTTATCGATCGAGTGCCGGGTCAATGACCGCGGGCCGTTCATCCGCGGGCGGATCATCGATGTTTCGACCAGCGCTGCTCGCGCGCTCGGCATGATCAATGCGGGTGTCGTGCGCGTCGTGGTCGAACCGGTGGAATCCGCGCCGGCGAAGGCTCCGATTGAAATTACCTCCGTACCGAGCGGCGTGCTTTAACGCGCCGGTAACTGGTTTTCCTAACGCCCTTTTTGGTCGTGTTCCCGTAATAGGGAACCCCAACAGGGGCAGGGAAATGTCGAATAGCTCATCGAACGGCGCCGCTTCAGTGCGCCGGATGCTATCGAAAACCGGGACGTCGATCCGCGGCAGGATTGGCGCCATCCAGTGGCTGATCCTGTGCGGCGCTGCGCTGGTGCTGGCGATCGCGCTAGGCACCGCGTATCTGGCGATGGAGTACCGCGAGCGCGCGCTCAAGGTCGCCGAACGCGACCTCACCAATACCGCGCTGCTGCTGTCGCGCCATTTCGACCAGCAGCTTACCGATCTGCAGCATGTCCACCAGGATATCCTCGCCTATGTCCGCACCGGCGGCTTCGACACGGCCGAGGCGTTCGAAAGGCAGATGTCGCTGCTCTCGACGCATGAAATGCTGCGCACGCGCCTTGCCGCGCTTCCGCATGTCGGCGCCCTCAACGTGTTCAACAAGGACGGCTGGCTGATCAACTCCTCGGAAATGTGGCCGGTGCAGGACATCCATGTCGGCGACCGTCGTTACTTTCGCGAGTTCACCTCGGGACGGCCAACGCCTGAGGTGATCGTCGAACCCGCCGTCAGCAAGGTGACGGGCGTATGGACCACCGTATTTGCCCGCAAGATCGTCGACCGCAACGGCAGCATCATCGGCTTCGCCAGCCGCGGCGTGGAGCCGACGCATTTTGAAGATTTCGTCGCCTCGCTCTCGCTCGGTGCCGACACCACGATCTCGATGATCCATCACGACGGCACCGTGATCGCGCGATATCCGCAGGATACAAGAATTATCGGCAAGAACATCTCGACGAATACTGCATTTCAGCGCGTGATGGCGGCCGGCGGTAACCTGTCCGGCCGCTTTGTCAGCAAGGTGACGGATGACGACCGGATTGGCGCGGCCCGCGCGCTCCACCACTTCCCGATCGTGATCATCGCCGCCACCAGCAGCGCCAGCGCACTCGCCGATTGGCGATCGCAGACCCGGCTGCAGTTCTTCGCCGCTGTGCTGGCAGTGATTGTCGTCGTCGGCATCATCTCCCTGATCGTGCGGCAATTGCTGCGTCAGCACCATGCAGCGCAGCGGCTGCTGTCGGAGAAGAGCCAGCATCTCGACACCGCCATCAACAACATGACGCAGGGCCTGCTGCTGTTCGACGCCACCGGCCGGCTCGTGATCTGCAACGAGCGCTATATCGAGATGTTTTCGCTGTCGCGTGATATCGTGAAGCCCGGCTGCCACCTGCGAGACTTGATCGAGCACCGCCAGCAGCTCGGTTCCTTTGTCGGCGACGTCGACAGCTATTGCGCAAAATTCCTCGATCCGAAGGGCGAGGAGGCGCAGGACACGGTGATCTCCGTGCCGGACGGACGCATGATCCGCCTGATCTACAAGCGCTCGCCCGACGGCGGCTGGGCCACCACGCTGGAGGACATCACCGAGCGCCGCCGCGTCGAGGCGCGGATCGAGCGTCTCGCCCACTACGACGCGCTGACCAACCTGCCGAACCGCACGCTGTTCCAGCGCCATGCGGAGGAGCTGCTGGTGCATACCTCCAGCGTCGACTTTGCGATCCTCTACATTGACATCGACGAGTTCAAACGCATCAACGACTCGCTCGGCCACCTGATCGGTGATGAATTTTTGCGGGGCGTTTCCACGCGCCTCATGGAGTCCATCGGCTCGGAGGATTTTGTGGCACGGCTCGGCGGCGACGAGTTCGCCATCGTGCAGCACAATGTCTACTCCGAGCACGACGTCGACGAACTGATCGCGCGCATCTATGCAGCCTTGCGCACGCCGTTCGACTGTCGCGGCCATAGCCTCGCGGCCGACGCCTCGATCGGCATTGCGCTGGCGCCGCGGCATGGCAGCGACCTGCACGGGCTGCTGAAGAGCGCCGACCTCGCCATGTATGCGGCAAAGGCAGCCGGCCGCCGCACCCATCGCTTCTTCGAGCCTTCGATGGAGACTGAAGCCAATCAGCGCCGCGCGCTCGAGATTGACCTGCGCGGCGCGATCGCCGAAGGCGCCTTCGAGCTCCACTATCAGCCGCTGGTCGATCTCGGCAGCAACGCCGTCACCGGCTGCGAGGCACTGTTGCGCTGGCGTCATCCGCGCCGCGGCATGGTCTCACCGGCCGAATTCGTGCCGATCGCGGAAGAGACAGGCCTGATCGAGGAAATCGGCGACTGGGTGCTGCGTACGGCATGCGCGGAAGCCGCCACCTGGCCGGACCATATTCGCATCGCGGTCAACGTCTCGCCGGTTCAATTCCGCTCGCGGACGCTGCCGCTCAAGGTTGCCGCGGCGCTGGCCGAGACCGGGCTCGACCCGCGCCGGCTGGAGCTCGAGATCACCGAAGCTGTGCTGATCGCCGATGACGATGCGGCGCTGGTGGCGCTGAATCAATTGCGCGAGCTCGGCGTGCGCATTGCGCTCGACGATTTCGGCACCGGTTATTCCTCGCTGAGCTACCTGCAGCGTTTCCCGTTCGACAAGATCAAGATCGACCGCAGCTTCGTGAAGGAGCTGATGCGCGGCACGGGGTCTTCGTCGATCATCAAGGCGGTGGTCTCGATCGCGGCAGACCGCAACATGGTGACCACGGCCGAAGGTGTCGAGACCGAGGAGCAGCGCGCCACGGTGCATGCGCTCGGCTGCAACCAGATGCAGGGCTATTTGTTCAGCCCGCCGCGCCGGGCGCAGGAAGTCCGTGCCTTGATGGTCACCGCGGTCGTCGACGCCGCGTGAGCCAACTGGCCTCTACCTGGATTTGCCGCCGCCGCAATTATAGGCCTTGCGGAAGCCGGCGGCCTGGGCGTCGTCCTCCGAACAGAACCAGCGCTCCGAATTGTTGAGGCCCGGATAGGAGCGGCAGGACTGCAGATGATAGATGCCGACATTGCCGGTGACGCGGGCGCGGACGGCATATTTGCCCTTGATGGGGCAGCCGGCCGGCATCACGGGATCGGCCGAGAACAGCACGCTGCGGATCTGCTGGTCGCGGTCGGCGCGGCATGAGCCGCCGATCAGGGCGGCATCCTTGTTCCAGAGACGGAAATCGGCCGGAGCGGTGAAGCAGCCCTTCCAGAGGCCGCGGCGGTCGTTCTTCGACGCCAGCTCATCCGCCTTGAATTTTCCTTTGGCATCGGCCAGCGCAAGTCCCTTCTGCACCATCAGTTGGCCGAGGCTGATGTTTTCGCCCTCGACAATGCAAAGGCCGATGCGCCGCTTCTTGTAGGCGGGATCGGGTCCGAGATCGCCGCAGCGAACCTGCTTGCCGGCAACCAGCTTTGCCAGTTGGTCGCGTGTCTCGATGCCGCAGGCCCAGCTGTCGGCGTGCTCGTCGATGCAGATCTGATCCACCGCCGGCGCGTCGATGCCGTCGAGGCGGAATATGTTGCCGCCTGCAAGCTGCAGCGTGCCGCCATCCTTCACGGTCGCCGTCGCGGCCGACGCCTGTGATGTCATTGCAGAGATCAGGAACAGGGCGGAGGCGAGGAGGGATGTTCGAAACCGCATGGCAACACCATTTCCATTCACGAAAGATTTTCTAGCACAGGCGCAGGCACGGCAGGGGCAGCTATTTTCCCGCGTTTCGTCCGACGACGACCAGCGCCACAGTGGAGACGGCGACGCTGAGCGACAGCAGAATGAGGCCAAGCCCGAGCGCGAGCGCCAGATCGCCCTTGCTGGTTTCCAGCGCGATCGCCGTCGTCATGGTGCGGGTGAAGCCCGCGATGTTGCCGCCGACGATGATGATGGCGCCGACCTCGGCGATGGCCCGGCCAAAGGCGGCGAGGAAAGCCGTCAGGATCGAGCCGTAGCCGAGCGAGAACATCAGTCCGATGCTGCGAAAGATGGAAAGGCCGTCGAGACGCGCGAGGTCGGAATATTCGGCCCATAGCAGCGAAGCCGGCCGGTGCACCAGGGCCACCACGATCGGAGTCGCCAGCACGGCTTGCGCGATGATCATCGCGGTCGGCGTGAACAGCAGGCCCGCAGAGCCGAGCGGCCCGGAGCGCGACAGCAGCAGAAACACGCCGAGCCCGGCCACGACCGGCGGCAGGCCGAGAAAGGCGTTGGTCAGCACGATCAACGCCTGCCGCCCGCGAAAGCGGGTGACCGCGAGAAACGCGCCGAAGGGGGCGCCGATCACCAGCGCAATCAGGCTTGCCGTGAGGCTCACGCGCAGCGACAGCGCCACGATGCCGGACAGTTCCGGATCGAGCCGCGCGATCAGCGCGAAGGCGGCGACGACGGCTTGGGTGAAATCGTTCATGCCGGCTTTGCGGGCGACATCGGAGGTATCGGGGAACTTTGTTCTCGACCGGAGAACTACGGAGAAACCTTTACCATCTGCGGATCAGCGGGGAAATTTTCCTGCCGGCCGTTGACTGGCAAAGAACAAAAGAAGAACATCATTGCCGTCGCTTCATGCCGGACCTGCTACATGTCTTCCCATCCACAGCTCGACAACCCCGATGATGCCGGACTCGAGGCAGCGGTGGAGCAGGCGATTGCGGCCTGCGGCGGCGATCTGCGCGCCACCATTCGCGCGCTGATCGTGGCCAACAATTATCTGGAAAACGAGGTCGCCGAGCTGATGAAAGCGATTTCGCATGCCTATACGCGGGGGCGATTCCAGACCTATTCGGGTTGACTGCCTTGGAGCAGGGGATTCGGGACGCACTGGCTCGGGCCATCGGAGCGCGATAAGCGCCACTAATACCGTTGCCTCGGTCTGGTTTTGCTGTACCACAGGCGGCGGGAAACCCGCCAAAAAGCTCAAGCCCGCAAAGAATATGTTCAAGAAAATCCTGATCGCAAACCGCGGCGAGATCGCCTGCCGGGTCATCAAGACCGCCCGCCGCATGGGGATCAAGACGGTCGCCGTCTATTCCGAGGCCGACCGCGATGCGCTGCATGTCGAGATGGCGGACGAGGCGGTGTTCATCGGGCCCCCTGCGGCGGCCGAGAGCTATCTCGTCATCGACAGGATCGTCGAAGCTTGCCGGGCGACCGGCGCGCAGGCCGTCCACCCCGGCTACGGTTTTCTGAGCGAGCGCGAGGCATTTCCGCGGGCGCTGGAGAAGGCCGGTGTCGTCTTCATCGGTCCCAATCCCGGCGCGATCGCCGCGATGGGCGACAAGATCGAATCCAAGAAGGCGGCCGCGAAAGCCAAGGTCTCGACTGTGCCGGGCTATCTCGGCGTCATCGGGGACGACAAGCATGCCGTGAAGATTGCCGACGAGATCGGCTATCCCGTGATGATCAAGGCCTCCGCCGGCGGCGGCGGCAAGGGCATGCGCATCGCCCATTCCAGGAGCGAGGTTGCCGAAGGCTTCAATCTCGCCAAAGCCGAAGCGAAGGCGTCGTTCGGCGACGACCGCGTCTTCGTCGAAAAATTCATCGTCGATCCCCGCCACATCGAAATCCAGGTGCTGGGGGACAAGCATGGCAATGTGATCTATCTCGGCGAGCGCGAATGCTCGATCCAGCGTCGCAACCAGAAAGTCATCGAGGAGGCGCCGTCGCCGCTGCTCGACGAGACCACGCGGCGCAAGATGGGTGAGCAGGCCGTCGCGCTCGCAAAAGCCGTGAACTACGACTCCGCCGGTACCGTGGAATTCGTCGCCGGCCAGGACAAGAGCTTCTATTTCCTGGAGATGAACACCCGCCTGCAGGTCGAGCATCCCGTCACCGAGCTGATCACCGGCATCGATCTCGTCGAGCAGATGATCCGCGTCGCGGCGGGCGAGAAGCTCGCGATCGCGCAGAAGGACGTGACGCTGACCGGCTGGGCGGTGGAATCCCGCGTCTATGCTGAGGATCCGTTCCGCAACTTCCTGCCCTCGATCGGTCGCCTGGTAAAATACCGGCCGCCGGCGGAAGCGAGCCAGGACGGCATCACCGTGCGCAACGATACCGGCGTGCAGGAGGGCGGCGAGATCTCGATCCATTACGATCCGATGATCGCCAAGCTCGTCACCCACGCGCCGTCGCGCGCCGCGGCGATCGAGGCGCAGGCGACCGCGCTCGACGCCTTCTATGTCGACGGCATCAGGCACAACATTCCGTTC
>DATEJC010000335.1:0-2568 GCA_035278345.1 Bradyrhizobium sp.
AGCTCGCGATAGCTCCACCCCTTTGCGCCTGCGCGTTCCCAATCGTCAAAGTCCTCGTGCTGGCCGCGGATGAAGATCAGGCCATTGATCGAGGAGGAGCCGCCGATCACCCGGCCGCGCGGCCAGACGATGGCGCGGCCGCCGCTGCCTTCGCAGGGTTCGGTGTTGAACAGGCGGGAGAAGCGCTCGTTGTAGATCGTTCGGTAGTAACCGACGGGGAGCTTCAGCCAGAAGTTCCGGTCGGAGCCGCCGGCTTCCAGTAGCAGCACGCGGCAGGACGGATCGGCGGAGAGGCGGTTGGCGACGACGCAGCCGGCGGAACCCGCACCGACAATGATGTAGTCGTAGCCTTGCGCCGCCATCTCACGCTGTCCGGTATTGTTCGATGGCCGCAAGATCGGGCTCGATGCCAAGGCCGGGTGCATCGCCGAGCGTGATCGAGCCATCGGAGACGTCAGCGACCGCGCCGCAGAAGCGATCGCGCAGCGGATTGTCGTTGGCGTCGACTTCCAGCAGGCCATCGCCGCCGACGCCGGCGAGCAAATGTGCCGATGCAAGCAGGCCGATGCCGCCGCCAAGATAATGCGGGCAGAATGTCTTGCCCGACTTGATGATCTCCCGGGCAATGCTGGTGCACACGCTGAGGCCGCCCCATTTCGCGATGTCGGGCTGTACGACGCGCAAGACATCGTCACTCAGGGCCTGCGCGAATCCGAGACGGCTCGCGATGTTCTCGCCCGCGGCAAGTGGCACGCGCGCGGCCTTGCGCAATGCCTGCCACTCCTGCCACGGACGATCGGCACGGATCGGCTCCTCGAGCCAGGCGAGATTGAATTCGGTGAGCGAAGGCGCGAGCTCAATCGCGCGCTCGACGGTCCAGCCCTGATTGACGTCCGCTGCCAGCATGCCGTTGCCGGCAAGTTGGCGCAGCGCGCTGAGGTTGGCGCGATCGGTGTCGGGATCGAAACCGATCTTGAGCTTCAGCGCGCGATGGCCGCGGCGCATGGCAGCTTCCGCCATCTGCCGCGAGCCGGTCGGATTGATGCCGCTGGCGTAGACCTTGATCGTTCCGCTCTTGCCGCCGAGCAGTTTCCACAGCGAGGTCTTGTTTCGTTTAGCGTGCAGATCCCACAGCGCGAGATCCATGCCGGCGATGGACTGCGCGAACGGGCCGGCCTCGCCCGATTGCAGCGCCAGCACGGAGGTGCCTAGCGTCAGCTTCTCGAAGATTGCCGATGGCTCGCTGGCGGAGACCCCGACCGCCGCCGGCGCCAGCACTTCATTGATCAGCTTTGCGCGGTGCTCGGCGCCGGTGGAAGGGAAGTTGCACCAGGCTTCGCCCCAGCCTGAAAAACCGTCGTCGTCCTCGACGCGGACGAACACCGCAGGCCGGCTGGTCATGCTGCCGAAGGAGGTGACAACCGGCGTCGTCAGTGGATAGCGATAGCAGAACGCCTGCAGCTTGCGAATTCTAAACGGCGCAGAGGTCATTTCATGCGGTTCCCAGCGCGACAAGGCGCCTCTTGTATGGTCATCCTATTTATAATATGACTTAGCCAACTTCAACTGCGATCGCTGCCGGAAACGTCGAATGAGCGGAAGTGTCGCGAGACGCTTTTTACTGGGGCTTGCGCCATGGGTCGGCGCGGTGCTGCTGTGGTACGCAGTGCGTTGGAGCGGCTTCGTCAACGAGTCGCTGATTCCGGCGCCGCACCAGGTGGCGAAGAAATTCGTCGAGCTGCTGCTGAAGGAGAGCCTTCTGCTCGACGTCTACGCCTCGACGCGGCGCGTGTTCTTCGGCGTCATTCTCGGCATCACGGCCGCCGTTCCCGTCGGCTTTCTGCTCGGCTGGTATCGCCCGGCGCGTACGCTCGCCGATCCCATGATCAATTTCTTCCGCGCGCTGCCGCCGATCGCGCTGATCCCGCTGGTCATCGTCTATTTCGGCGTGGATGAAGTCGCAAAGCTCGTCATCCTGTTTTATGCGGCGTTCTTCTCCGGCGTCATTGTAATGTATGAGGGCGTCTCGCAGATTACGCCGCTCTACATCCGCGTGGCGCAGACGCTCGGCGCCGGCGAGTTCGAGATTTTCCGGAAGGTGATCATTCCGCTCACGGTGCCGCATATCCTCACCGCCTTGCGCGTGGCACTCGGTGTTGCCTGGGCGACGCTGGTCGCCTCCGAACTGATTGCGGCGCAGCGCGGGCTCGGCGCGATGATCCAGAATGCGTCGACCTATTTCCTGCTCGACGTCATCTATGTCGGCATCATCTGCATCGGCTGCGTTGCGCTGATCATGGACATGATCCTGCGCAAGATCAGCGCGCGCCTCCTGGTGTGGCAGGAGCGTGTTGTCGCATGAGCCCCGCCAGCGTCAAACGCGCCGAGTTCGACAATGTGTCGCTTACCTTCGATACGCCGAAGGGCAAGCTCAACGTCGTCGAGAATGTCAGCTACGGCATCAGTGACGGCGACTTCATTGCCGTGATCGGGCCGTCCGGCTGCGGCAAGACCACGATGATGAGCATGCTGGCGGGCTTCCAGAAGCCGACCACCGGCAAGGTGCTG
>DATEJC010000336.1:0-4170 GCA_035278345.1 Bradyrhizobium sp.
CTTCTGCCAGGATCGCCGCGGCGAGGTGATCACCTATGTGCAGGAACGCTACGGCCGTGACCAGGTCGCGCAGATCATCACCTTCGGCACGCTGCAGGCGCGCGGGGTGCTGCGCGACGTCGGCCGCGTGCTGCAGATGCCCTATGGCCAGGTCGACAAGCTCACCAAGCTCGTGCCGCAGAATCCGGCCGCGCCGGTGACGCTGGCGGCCGCGATCGAGGGCGAGCCGAAGCTACAGGCGTTCCGCGACGAGGATCCGGTGGTGGCGCGCGCCTTCGACATCGCGCAGCGCCTGGAGGGCCTGACCCGCCACGCCTCGACCCACGCCGCCGGTATCGTGATCGGCGATCGGCCGCTCAGTGAGCTGGTGCCGCTCTATCGCGATCCCAAGTCCGACATGCCCGTCACCCAGTTCAACATGAAATGGGTCGAGCCTGCCGGGCTCGTGAAGTTCGACTTCCTCGGCCTGAAGACGCTGACGGTACTCGATGTCGCGGTAAAGCTGCTCAAGCAGCGCAATATCGACGTCGATCTCGCGACGCTGCCGCTCGATGACGCCAAGAGCTACCAGATGCTGGCGCGGGGCGACGTGGTCGGCGTGTTCCAGGTGGAAAGTCAGGGCATGCGCCGCGCGCTGGTCGACATGCGTCCCGACCGTTTCGAGGACATCATCGCGCTGGTGGCGCTGTATCGCCCCGGTCCGATGGCGAACATCCCGACCTATTGCGCCCGCAAGCATGGCGATGAGGAGCCGGAATATCTGCATCCGATGCTGGAGCCGATCCTCAAAGAGACCTTCGGCGTCATCATCTACCAGGAACAGGTGATGCAGATCGCGCAGGTGATGGCCGGCTATTCGCTCGGCGACGCCGACCTGCTTCGCCGCGCCATGGGCAAGAAGATCCGCGCCGAGATGGAGAAGCAGCGCGCGGTCTTTGTCGCGGGCGCGGTCAAGAACAACGTGCCAAAAGGGCAGGCCGAGACCATCTTCGAACTGCTCGCCAAGTTCGCCGACTACGGCTTCAACAAGAGCCACGCTGCGGCCTATGCGCTGGTGTCCTACCACACCGCCTACATGAAAGCGCATTATCCGGTCGAGTTCATCGCGGCCTCGATGACGCTTGATCTCAACAATACCGACAAACTCAGCGAATTCCGTTCCGAGGCGCAGCGGCTCGGCATCAAGGTCGAGGCGCCGAACATCAACCGCTCCGGCGCCACCTTCGAGGTCGGCGACGGCACGATCTACTACGCGCTCGCCGCGCTAAAGGGCGTCGGTCCCCAGGCCGTCGAGCTGATCGTGGAAGAGCGCAAGAAGGGCGCCTTCACCTCGCTCGCCGATTTCGCCGCCCGCGTCAGTCCGCGCGCCATCAACAAGCGCATCATCGAAAGCCTCGCCGCCGCCGGCGCCTTCGATACTATCGACCCGAACCGCGCACGCGTCTTCGCCGGCGCCGATGCGATGCTCGCCGCTTGCCAGCGCAGCCATGAAGCGGCCACCTCAGGCCAGAACGACATGTTCGGCGGCGCGGCCGATGCGCCCTCCATCGTGCTGCCGCAGGTCGAACCGTGGCTGCCGGCCGAGCGGCTGCGCCGCGAATATGATGCGATCGGCTTCTTCCTGTCCGGCCATCCGCTCGACGACTACGCGACCGTGCTCAAGCGCCTGCGCGTTCAGAGTTGGGCGGAATTTTCCCGCGCGGTGAAGACCGGCGCCACCGCCGGGAAGGTGGCCGCGACCGTGGTGTCGCGCATGGAGCGCCGCACCAAGACCGGCAACAAGATGGGCATCATGGGCCTGTCCGATCCGACTGGTCATTTCGAGGCCGTGCTGTTCTCGGAAGGGCTGGCGCAATATCGCGAGGTGCTTGAACCTGGCGCGGCCGTGCTGTTGCAGCTCGGCGCCGAACTGCAGGGCGAGGACGTGCGTGCCCGCGTGCTGCATGCCGAGCCCCTCGATGACGCCGCCGCCAAGACGCAAAAGGGCCTGCGCATCTTCCTGCGCGATACCAAACCACTCGATTCCATCGCGCGCCGTCTCAACATGCCGGAAGCCGCCGCTTCGAATGGTGGACCCGGACGCACGCCGCAGGTGAAACCCGCGCCGGTGCCCCTCGGCGGCGCCGATGGCGACGTTTCGCTGGTGCTGATGCTCGATCTCGAGACCGAAATCGAGATGAAGCTGCCCGGCCGCTTCAAGGTGTCGCCGCAGATCGCCGGTGCGCTGAAGGCGGTGGCCGGTGTGGTGGACGTGCAGACCCTGTAGCCCGTCCTCCGTGCTCTCCGGTCCCGGCTGCCTTATTGGCACCCTTTTGTTCAAATGCTGTTCAGGTTCGGGCGCGCTATGTGTCCGGAAGGGAACCCGCTATTCAGCGGCGGATGGACAAGATGGGCGCCACCAGAAGACTTATCGCAACCGCACTGTGCCTTGCACTCGCGTTTGGGCTCGCCGGCATTCTCGCACCGGCATCTGCCCAGCAACAGGAAAAGCGCATTGCGCTCGTCGTGGGCAACGGTGCCTACACCAAGTCGCCGCTGGCGACGGCCGCCAATGACGCGGGTCTGATCGCGCAAACGCTGCAGGCGGCCGGCTTCGATGTGGTCGGCGCACGCGACCTCGACGGCGACACGCTGCGACGAACCCTGCGCGACTTCATCCAGAAGGCCGAGTCTTCCGGTCCCGATACCGTTGCGATGATCTATCTGGCCGGCTATGGCGTGCAACTCGCCGGCGAGAACTACTTCGTTCCCGTCGATTCCGCGATTGGCCGTGAGACCGACATCCCGACCGAGGGCTTGCGGATCGCAGACTATATTCGCGGGCTCGCCTCGCTGCCGCTGAAAGCAGGTATCGTGGTGCTGGATGCTGCACGCCAGCAACCCTTCGTCGAGGGCGGACAACCGATCGCGAGCGGACTGGCGCTGGTTGAACCCGATCCGCGCATGCTGATCGCGTTCAACGCCGCGCCGGGCACCGTCGCGCCGCCCGAGCCCGGGCCCTACGGCGCCTATGCGCAGTCGCTCGCGGAGATGATCCGCACTGGCGGGCTTCCGCTGCCCGAACTGTTCGATCGCGTCCGCCTGCGGGTCAACGAGAACACCAAGGGCGCGGAGGTGCCGTGGCACGCGCAGAAGCTCGACACCAACTTCTTGTTCTTCGATCGCGCTCCCGACGCACCTTCGCCGGCGACGTCCGATCAGGTTGCCGCAGTCCGGAACCGGCCGATCCGTGAACTCGGCCCAAGGGATGCCTATGCGGCTGCGCTCGAGCGCGACACGCTCCAGGGCTACGACGATTTCGTGGCGGCTTATCCCCGCGATCCCCTGTCGAAACGGATGCGGGCGCTTGCCGCTGCGCGGCGTGAGGCGATCACCTGGATGCGCACCTATCGTGCCGATACGCCGCAGGCCTATTGGTCCTATCTGCGCCGCTACCCGAACGGACCGCATGCTGCCGATGCGCGGCGCCGGCTCGCCATCCTGACCGCGCCTCTGGAGCCGCCACCTGCCTTCGCAATGTTCGACTACGACGTCCCGCCGCCGCCTCCGGAAGAGATCGTCTATGTCGATCGCCCCGTGCTGGTGTTCAGCGATCCCTATTACGACTTTGCGCCGCCGCCACCGCCGCCGGTGTATTTCCTGCCGCCACCGCCGCCGGACTTCGTCATCCTCGCGCCGCCGCCACCGCCGATCGGGCTGTTCATCCTGCCTCAGCCGTTTTTCGTGCCGATCCCGGTTTACGTCCGCGCGCCGGTTTACGTTGCCCCGCCGCCGAACAACATCATCTTCGCCAACATCCACAACACCACTGTCATCAACACGGTGATCAATCGGCCGCCGTCGCCGCAGCAGGGCGGCGTACCAGCGCAGGGGCAGGGCGCTCCCGGCGCAGTGGCCCCGCTCGGCGCCAAGGGAGGCATGGGCGTTGCAGCCCCAGGCGCCGCCGGTCCGGCGTTGCCGCCCTCGGTCGCGCAGAAGGCAACACTGACCCAGCAAGGCAAGGCGCCGGTGCCGCCAAGCGCATCGATCAATCCAGCGGTGGTCAAGCCGGGAGCGCCCGGCGCTCCGGGAGCAATCGGCGCTCCGGGCGCACCGGCCGGTCAAGGCGGCGCCGCGCCGAACGCGCTGCCCGCCAATGCGCCGGCGGTGCCGCCGCAAGCCCAGCCGCTG
>DATEJC010000337.1:0-6916 GCA_035278345.1 Bradyrhizobium sp.
GAGCAGCCCGACGAGAACGCAAAGCCGCTGCCATCAATGCCGCTGCCGGAGCAGGTCGTCGCCGATTACCAGACCATCCGCCTCTCGCTGAAGGGCCATCCCATGGAATTCCTGCGCGAGAGATTTTCGCGCGAGCGGATCATCCCTTGCAGGGATGTCAACCACAACAACGACAAGCGCTCGGTGCGCTGCGCCGGCGTGGTGCTGGTGCGCCAGCGCCCGGGTAGCGCCAAGGGCGTGGTGTTCATGACGCTGGAGGACGAGACGGGAATTGCCAACATCGTGGTGTGGCCGAAGGTGATGGAGAAGTACCGCAAGGAGGTGATGGGCGCGCGCCTGATTCTGGTCGAAGGTTACATCCAGAGCAGTCCCGAGGAAGTAACGCATCTCGTGGCGCAGCGCCTCACCGACCGCTCGCACGATCTCATTGGCCTTGCCAACGACGCACTCTCAAGAAAGCCCGCACTGCCCACCGGCCCCGCGCTGGTCGAGCCGTTGCACGACGATCGCCGCCAGCATCCGGAAAACCCCGCGCAAAAAATCCGCCACCCCCGCAACGTCCGCATCCTGCCGCCGTCGCGCGATTTTCATTGAGAATGCATCTCGTTGGCCGACCACCCGACGACGGCCGCGCTCATGAACTCGTGACGGTGTTGTGTGAGTTGGCGCACTGACCGCCAACCCCTCGCCAATCCAAGGTTACCCGGCGCGGTGCGGATGGTCCCGCCGCTTTCAAGATGGAGGTCGCAATGAACTTGAGGACAGCTATCGCATTGATCACGATCATACCCGCGCTGGCAATCGCCGTGCCCGCGGCGGCAAAGCCCCGGGTGTCGTCCACCAGCCCACAGTCAGCTTGTGACCGAAGCGCAACCGATTGTCTGACAGGGTGCGCGGGCATCGACACGACGACCAAGGCAGGACAAACAGCTTACAATAGTTGTGTTCCCAAATGTGACAGGCAGCGAAACAGCTGCCTCTTATTCTCAACCCGGAAATGACACCAGCAGGATGAGAGCGCATGTCTCACCACGTCATTGCGAGCGGCGATAGCGACGACCCGTCTACGCTTGCTACGCAAGCTACGCCGGGTTCCCAGTCCGCCGGAGCTCGAAGAGCGAAGGCGGAAGCAATCCATTTCGTCCCGAGCGGAGACGTGGATTGCTTCGCTTCGCTCGCAATAACGAATGAAAGATCGTTCCCCTACTTCACTCCACCGCCGCGCCCACCGGCGGGCCGCCGGGCGGGCGGTGCAGGAAGGTGATGGTGAAATAGGCGCCCAGCCAGGATCCCAGCGCGGCAAAGGCGACATAGATCCAGTTCTCGGTGTAGCTGATCACCGCGTAGGACGACAGCACATACCAGATGCTGCTCCAGGTCGCCGCAGGCACGCGCTTGCGCGCCACCACGGCCGAGGTGAACATGACATAGACCGCGTCGGTCAGGGCCGTGGCGAGCAGCACGCCGCCCGCGGTCAGGGGATCGATGGCAGCCATTGCAACTCCTTCAGCGGTGGGACATCGTTCGAAAACGTTAGCGCATGGTCGCGAAAAGCGAGCACCTTTCGAAGCAATCATGCACAAAATCGAGTGATGGCAATGCAAAGTCCCCGCGAAATTCTCGCCGATGTCTGGAATTCCGTCGGCGGCGATGCCGCCGCGCTCGATGCGGTGACGCTATCAGGCGAAGAGCCGCAATTGCCATCCTCATTCCGCGTCGCGGCCGCCGCGCAAGTCAGCATCGCGGCATCGGGACTTGCTGCCGCCGAAATCTGGAAAATGCGCAGCGGGCAGCCGCAGAACGTCAGCGTCGACATGCGCCATGCCACGGTCGAGTGCCGCTCCGAGCGATATCTGCGGGTCGATGGCAAGCCGCCGCCGCCGGCCTGGGACGCGATCGCCGGTGTCTACAAAACCGGCGATGGCCGCTTCGTGCGGCTGCACACCAACTTTCCGCATCACCGCGCCGCCGTCTGCAAGGTGCTGGACTGCAAGGCCGAGCGCGAGGATGTGCAGAAAGCGCTGATGCAATGGCAGGCGGAAGCATTCGAAGGCGCCGCCCATGCGGCCGGCGGCGTGGTCGCAATGATGCGCCCGCGTGACGAATGGTCCGCGACGCCGCACGCCAAGGCATTGGCGCAATTGCCGCTGATTTCGATCGAGAAGATCGGCGAGGCCGCGCCAAAATCCTGGCCCAGAGGCCATTCAAATCGCGACCGGCCGCTTGCCGGCATCCGCGTGCTCGATCTGTCGCGCGTCATTGCCGGCCCCGTTGCCGGGCGCACGCTCGCCGCGCACGGCGCCGACGTGATGCTGATTTCCGGCCCCGACCTTCCGGCAATCCCGTGGCTAACCATCGACAACGGCCGCGGCAAGCTCTCGAGCTTCGTCGAACTGAAGAGCGATCAGGGTCGCACCACCATGCGCGCATTGCTGGGCGACGCCGACATCTTCTCGCAAGGCTACCGGCCACAGGCGCTCGCCGCGCTCGGCTTTGCGCCTGACGATGCGGCGAAGATCAATCCGGGCATCGTCTATGTGACGTTGTCGGCCTATGGCCATGCCGGCCCCTGGGCGGAGCGGCGCGGCTTCGACTCGCTGGTGCAGACCGCGACGGGCTTCAACCATGCCGAGGGCCAGGCCGCCGGCGTCGAAGGGCCGAAGGAATTGCCGGCGCAGATGCTCGATCACGCCACCGGCTACTTCATGGCGTTCGGCGCCATGATGGCGAAGGCCCGCCAGGCGCGTGAAGGCGGCAGCTGGCACGTCCGGGTATCATTGGCGCAGACCGGGCGCTGGCTGTGGAATCTCGGCCGGTTGGCTGATGGGCTGAAGACCCCGGATTTTCCCGGGGATGCGGTGAAGCCGTTTATCGAAGAACTTGCCTCCGGCTACGGTATCCTGCATGCCGTCAAGCCGTCGGCGATCCTTTCGAAGACGCCGGCCTTCTGGGCGCGGCCGTCTGTACCGCTCGGCAGCCATCCACCGCGCTGGCCCGAGGAGCATTAAGGCGGACTAAAGCCGCCTTAACCGGACGTGAACGGCGCGGGCACGCGTGAGCAAATTTTAACTTCAAACACTAAGGCTGCCCGCATTTTTAGTTTGTCTGAAACAACAAATCGGCACTATTACCGCGCTGATGAGGCAGGCCAGCAGCCGGAATCATCGAGGAAATGACCGGATTGCATGCGCGACGAAATAACCAAGAAAGTACAGGGACTTAGCAGGCGGCAGCAGGCCGCCGGCGCAGCAGTGGTCGTGCTCGGCGCGATCGTCCTTTACGGGTTCCTGAACTTTGGCGGCCCCACGCGCGGGCACTCCGACGTCTCGAGCCAGTCGCGAAAAGGCCTCGCGCGCTATACGCCGACCCCTGCCGAATGGGCGAGCCTCTCCATCCAGCCCGTGGTCGAAAAGCCGTTCCGCGCCGAGCACATCACCGAAGGCAAGATCGCCATCGACGAGGATCGCTCGACGCCGGTGTTCTCGCCCTACGCCGGCCGCGTCACCAAGTTGCTGGTGCGCCCGGGCGATGCCGTCACCAAGGGCCAGCCGCTGTTCACCATCGAAGCCGCCGACACCGTGCAGGCGCAGAACGATTACATCGCGGCGATGACCGCAATGAACAAGGCGAAGTCGGCGCTCACGCTTGCGGAAATCCAGGACAAGCGCGCCAGGGACCTGTTCGAGGGCCACGCGGTGCCGCTGAAGGATGCGCAGCAGGCGCAGGCCAATCTGGTCCAGGCGCAAAACGATCTGCGCTCGTCGCAGACCGCACTGGAGGCTGCGCGCAACAAGTTGAAGATCCTCGGCTTCAACGAGGAAGACATCGACAGTTTCCGCCAGAAGGGCAGCATCAATCCGGAGATCACCATCTTCGCGCCGATCGGCGGCACCGTGGTCCAGCGCAAGATCGGTCCCGGCCAGTATGTCGGCGCCGGCTCCAGCGATCCCGTCTACGTCATCGGAGATCTCTCCACCGTCTGGCTCACCGCCTTCGTGCGCGAGAGCGATGCCGCGGCCGTCTCGGTCGGGCAGGAAATCGCCTTTACCGTGCTGGCCCTGCCGGGCCGCCCGCTGTTCGCCCGCATCAACTATGTCGCCGCCGCGATCGATCCGACCACGCGACGGCTCCTGGTGCGCGCCACCATCGACAACAAGGAAGGGCTGCTGAAGCCCGAAATGTTCGCCAACGTCACCATCTACTCGCCGAGCGACCATGCAGCGGTCGGCGTACCGAAGACGGCGCTGATCTACGAGGCCGATCAGGTCCGGGTGTGGGTGGCGCATGACGACAAGTCGATCGAACTGCGCCAGATCAAACCCGGCCTGACCAATGGCGATCTCGTCGAGGTGCTGGGTAATCTCAAGCCCGGCGAGAAAATCGTCACCAAGGGCAGCCTGTTCATCGACCGAGCCGCGTCCGGCAGCTAGAGCATGATCCCGAAAGTGTGAAGCGGTTTTCGGACAAGATCATGCTCAAACAAAAATCACCGATCTGAGAGTCCGGTCTGAATGGATCGCCTTGTCGCCCTGTCAATCCAGCGCCGCTACCTGATGGTGGGCATGTTCGTCGCCGTGTTCATCGGCGGCCTGCTGGCGTTCAAGCAGCTCAACATCGAGGCCTACCCCGACCCGACCCCGCCGATGGTCGACATCGTGACGCAAAGCCCGGGCCTCTCGGCGGAAGAGATCGAGCGCTACATCACGATCCCGATCGAGGCCGGCGTCTCCGGCATCAAGAATTTGCGTACCATCCGCACCATCTCGCTGTACGGCCTGTCCGACGTCAAGCTGCAGTTCTCCTTCGATTACACCTATGAGGAAGCGCTGCAGCAGGTGCTGAACCGCCTGGCGCAGCTGCCGCCGCTGCCCGGCAACGTGCAGCCGCAGATTTCCCCGCTCAGCCCGATCGGCGAAATCTTCCGCTACCGCCTGACCGGGCCGCCCAATTACAGCGTGCTCGACCTCAAGACGTTGCAGGACTGGGTACTGCAGCGCCGCTTCCGCGCGGTGCCAGGCGTGATCGACGTCACCGGCTGGGGCGGCAAGACCAAGACCTATGAGCTGCAGGTCGACTTCAACAAGCTGGTCGCCAACGGGCTAACGCTGCCGCAGGTGCTGCAGGCCGTCAGCAATTCCAACATCAATGTCGGCGGCAACACCGTCAATATCGGCCCGCAATCCGCCGTTGTGCGCGGCGTCGGCCTGATCCGCTCGATTGACGATCTCTCCAACACCATGGTGTCGCAGGCGAGCGGCAATCCGGTGCTGGTCAAGGACATCGCGACCGTCACCGTCGGCGAGAAGCCGCGGCTCGGCATCGCCGGCAAGGACGACGCCGACGACATCGTGCAGGGCATCGTGCTGATGCGGCGCGGCGAGCAGTCCTCGCCGACCATTGCGCGCGTCGAAAAGCTGGTCAACCAGATCAACAACTCCTCGGTCCTGCCGCCGGGCGTGAGGATCGAGCGCATCTACGACCGCAAGGACCTGATCGATCTCACCACCCACACCGTGCTGCACAACATGGTGGTCGGCATCCTGCTGATCGTGCTGCTGCAATGGGTATTCCTCGGCGATCTCCGCAGCGCGCTGATCGTCGGCGCCACGATTCCGTTCGCGCTGTTTTTTGCCGTGATCATCCTGGTGCTGCGCGGTGAATCCGCCAATTTGCTGTCGGTCGGCGCGATCGATTTTGGCCTGATCGTGGATGCCACCGTCATCATGGTGGAGGCGATCTTCCGGCGGCTGTCGCAGACCACGGAACTGTCGCCGGTCGAAGAGAGCCACATCTCGCCGGAGACGGCGATGGGCATGAAGAACCACGCCATCCTGTCGGCAGCGTCCGACGTGTCGCGCTCGATCTTCTTTGCCGCCGCCATCATCATCGCCGCCTTTCTGCCGCTGTTTACGCTGAGCGGCGTCGAGGGCAACATCTTCGGGCCGATGGCGCGTACCTATGCCTACGCGCTGGCCGGCGGCTTGCTCGCGACTTTCACGATAACGCCGGCGCTGAGCGCGATCATCCTGCCGGTGCATATCCACGAGACCGAGACGTGGATCATGAAAAAACTCGACCGCATCTATTTGCCGGTGCTCAACTGGGCGATCGGCAACCGCAAGATCGTGATGGCCGGTGCGGCGGCACTGGTGGTGCTGACCATCGTGTTCGCACGGCTCCTGGGCCTGGAATTCCTGCCGAAACTGGAAGAGGGCAACCTCTGGATCCGCGCCACGCTGCCGCCGACCATCTCGCTGCAGGAAGGAAACACCTACGTCAACGAGATCCGCAGGGTCATCCGCGCGCGGCCCGAGGTGGAATCGGTGGTGTCGCAACACGGACGCCCCGACGACGGTACCGACGCCGCGGGCCTGTTCAACGCCGAATTCTTCGCGCCGCTTAAGCCCTCCAGCCAGTGGCCGGGCACCCGCGACAAGGAAGAGCTGACCGCGCAATTGCTGGCGCAGCTGCAGGAGAAGTTCCCCGGTGTCGAGTTCAACTTCTCGCAATATCTGCAGGACAACGTTTCCGAAGCGGTATCCGGCGTGAAGGGCGAGAACTCGATCAAGCTCTACGGCAATGACTTGCGCTCGCTGACCGATACCGCCAACAAGATCAAGCAGGTGCTCTCGACGGTGCAAGGCATCACCGACCTTGCGGTCTTCACCTCGCTCGGCCAGCCGACCATCCAGATCGACATCGATCGCGCCCGCGCCGCGCGCTATGGGCTGACGCCAGGCGACATCAACGCCACCATCAAGGTGGCGATCGGCGGCGATTCCGCCGGCGATCTCTACGAGCCCGGCAGCGACCGGCATTTCCCGATCATCGTCCGCCTCGCGCCGGAGTATCGCAAGAGCGCGGAGGCGATCCAGAATTTGCGCATTGGCGTCGCCGGGCAGGGCGGCTCGATCAC
>DATEJC010000338.1:0-8352 GCA_035278345.1 Bradyrhizobium sp.
GTCACCGCCCACTTGGTGACGGGCTTTGCGATCGACTCGATGTCGATGGCCTGGAAGTCTTCTTTATAGAGCCGGGCGCGCGGCGCCTGGCCGGTGATGCACAGGATCGGAATGGAATCGGCGATCGCCGAATAGAGCCCGGTGATCATGTCGGTGCCGGCCGGCCCCGACGTGCCGATACACACGCCGATATTGCCGGCCTTGGCGCGGGTATATCCCTCCGCCATGTGCGAAGCGCCTTCGACATGGCGCGCCAGGATGTGGTTGATGCTCCCCCTCGCCTTCAACGCGGAATAGAGCGGGTTGATCGCCGCACCGGGAATGCCAAAGGCGATGGAGACGCCTTCTTTCTCCAGAATGCGCACGGCAGCATCGACAGCCCGCATCTTCGCCATTTCATGCCTCGCGTATTTGTGTTTGCTGCGAAGGATCATCGCGGCGCTGCGATGCGATCTCAACGCGCGCGTTTTTCTTTCCCGCGATGTGGCATGACCGGCGGAAAACATCGTCAGATCAAGCATTTGGAACGCTCGGACGATGAAACGATAACCGGCACCGTTCGACATCTGCCGACGGGCGGTTGATTCAGAGCGGCTAGTAACAGCAGGGCTGACCCATTCGAATGTCTTGCAGGCGGGCCGGAAGAATCTCAGAATTCGACGGCGATTTCCTTCCGGTCAGTTTTCAGTGCATCGGAAGTCCAGGTTCGGTCTGCGCTCGATTTTTATGGAGTTAGGACATGGCCACATCCCCACACTCACGCACCCTCCTTGTTTCCGCGGCAGCAGCTGCACTCGCAGGCACCGCGCTGGCGACATTGCTCGCCGGCAGCATCGTCACCTTCTCCGACGCCGGCGCGACCGCCGCGGACATATCGCTCGCCAGCCCTGACGTTCCGCTCTGCCAGACGCAGGCAGCAACCGGCAGGCCAGGCATGATGATGCTTCGTTTCGCGCAGACCGAGGTGCCACGCGCCGAGATGAGCGCAGCCGCTTCCGCGCCGGCATTTGCTGACACCGAGCCGCCGCTTTGGGACGGCCTCGGCTCCATCACCTACAAGATCACGACCGCCAACGCGCAAGCGCAGGCTTATTTCAATCAGGGCCTTCGGCTCGCCTATGCCTTCAATCATGGCGAAGCGCAGCGCGCGTTCCGCAAGGCGCAAAAGCTCGATCCCGACTGCGCCATGTGCTTCTGGGGCGAGGCATACGTGCTCGGCCCCAACATCAATCTGCCGATGCAGGAGGATGCGGTCGCGCCCGCCCATGCCGCCGCACAGAAGGCCAAAGCGCTGGCGAGCAAGGCAACGCCGCGCGAGCAGGCGCTGATCGGTGCGCTTGCCGTGCGGTACAGCAACGACCCGAAAGCTGAACGTCCGCCGCTCGACAAGGCCTATGCCGCCGAGATGGCGAAGGTCGCGGCGCAGTTTCCCAAGGACGATGACATCGCCACGCTTTATGCCGAGTCGGTGATGGATCTCAGCCCCTGGGACTACTGGAAGAAGCCGGCCGGCCACGAGCCGAACCCGCAGAGCGTGCTGATCGTGCCGACGCTGGAGCGCGTGCTGGCGCGCAATCCGAACCATCCCGGCGCCATCCACTTCTACATTCACGCCGTCGAGGCGTCGGACCGTCCGAAGCGGGCCGAGCCCTATGCCGACAAGTTGCGCGGCGCGCTTCCCGCCGCCGGCCATCTCGTGCACATGCCGAGCCACATCTATTATCGGGTCGGCCGCTATCTGGACGCGTTGAAGGACAACAAGACCGCCGTCACGGTCGATGAAAAGTACCTCACCGACACCAACGCGCCGATGGGCGTCTACCGGATGGGCTATTATCCGCACAATGTGCATTTCGTGATGGCGTCGGCGCAGATGGCCGGCGACGGCCCGACCGTGATCGCCGCTGCCGAGAAGCTGGGCAAGCTCATTCCAGACGAAGCCGCGCGCGGCATCGCGATGGTGCAGCCGGTCAAGGCGGCGCCGTATTTCGCGCACGCGCAGTTCAGTTCGCCCGCGACCATTCTGGCGCTGCCCGATCCCGGCGATGCCATCCCCTACGTCAAGGGGCTGTGGCTCTATGCGCGCGGCGTGGCGCTGGCGGCGAACCGCGACTATGCGGGCGCCACGGCTGCGGCCGACGCGATCGGGAAGCTGGAGCTCAATTCGGACTTCAAGCTCCTGACGGAATCCCATGTTCCGGCACAGGAAGTGCTTCGCATCGCGCGCACCGTGATCATGGCGCGCGTGGCGCAGGGCAAAGGCGACAAGAGCGCCGCCGTGGCGCAATTCGAGAAGGCGGCCGCATTGCAGGATGCTCTATCCTATACGGAGCCGCCCTACTGGTACTATCCGATCCGCCAGTCGCTCGGAGCAGCCCTGCTGCAGGCAGGCCGCTACACCGAGGCGAAGCAGCAATTCGAGTTGGCCCTGCGCAGGGCGCCGGCCAACGGCTGGTCCTACTATGGGCTGGCAGAGTTGCATAAAGCCCGCGGCGACGGCGCGGCGGCGCGCAAGGCCCAAGCAGACCTTGCGAAAACCTGGATCGGTGATCGCAAGCTGTTGCAGATCTCAAATCTCTGAAGCGCCGGCGCTTCGCGCCGACGCTCTTTGTCGTCCAACGGGAGCGCGACCCCTCAACCCGGTCCCGCGCCCTGCGTCGCGGTGTACACGGCGTAGAGCGACTGGCTCGCCGCCATGAACAGGCGGTTGCGCTTGGGGCCGCCGAAGCAGATGTTGCCGCAGACCTCCGGCAGGCGAATGCGGCCGAGCAGCTTGCCCTCCGGCGACCACACCGTCACGCCGCTATAGCCGACGTTGCGGCCGGCATTGCTCGAGCACCAGACATTGCCGTTGACGTCGCAGCGCACGCCGTCCGGCCCGCACCTCACGCCGTCGACCATGAAATCGCTGAACCGCTTTTGGTTGGAGAGCTTGTTGTCGGTGCCGACATCGAACACGAACATGTCGCCCTTGCCGCCCGGGCCGGTATCGCCCGGTCCCTTGCCGGTGCTGACGACATACAGCTTCTTGTAGTCCGGCGAGAAGCAGATGCCGTTGGGATCCGGCACCTGCTCCTCCGTCACGGCGAGGTCGATACGTCCGGAGGGATCGATGCGATAACAGTTGGTCGGCAGCTCGCGCTTACCCGGCACGAAACCGGCGGGCTGTCCAATCCGCGGATTGAGCTTGCCGCCGGCGTTGCTCGGACCACCCGCACCATCCGGCTCGCCTTCATAGAGCTGGCCGCCGTAGGGCGGATCGGTGAACCAGTAGCTGCCGTCGGGATGGGCGACAACATCGTTGGGCGAGTTGAGCTTCTTGCCATTGTAGGAATCGGCCAGCACAGTCGCGGTGCCGTCGTGCTCATACCGCACCACCCGGCGGGTGAGATGTTCGCAGGACAGCTGCCGTCCCTGGAAATCGAACGAGTTGCCGTTGGAATTGTTGGAGGGTGTGCGGAAGACGCTGACGTGCCCGTCATCTTCCGACCATCGCATCTGCCGGTTGTTGGGAATGTCGCTCCACATTAGATATCGTCCCTGCGAACTCCAGGCCGGGCCTTCGGCCCATAGCAATCCGGTGTGGAGGCGTTTGATCGACGTGTTCGGTTGCACGAGACTGTTGAACGACGGATCGATCGCGATGATGTCAGGGTCCCAAAAGTAAGTGGTCGGCGCGCCGCGCGGGCTGAAATCGCGCGGTGGGGTCGTCACCGTGGATGGCGGAGCTGCCGGGGACGGCGGGGCCGCTGCGCCGGCCTGGGCCAGCGCACCGCCGGTGCCGGCAACCGTGGCGCCGGCCGCGATGGCCAGGCCCTGGACAAGCGTTCGTCGAGAGACCATTGACTCGGGATCGCGCACTTGGCGTGTCATCACATCCTCCCAATGCATGCGCCGGCCGGTTGATCCGGCGAGGCCACCGCAAGGCTAATCCGATCCGCGATCGGTTGCGAGCGGCGATGGGCTCAGCTTATGACTGAATCATGCAAGCAAGATGGCATTGACTGTCGCGTGGCGCGGCACCGAAGCCGCCGTCACGCAGGTGGGTAACGACCGACGCAATGATCGCGATCATTCCAGGACATCACCGGATGGCCGACGCCCGCGTCGGCTTCGACGCGGCTAATCCTCGCTCGCCTTGAACCGGCCGAGCCCCTTCAGCACGAACGGCGCCAGCAGGGCGATCAGGGCGATCGCAAGCAGCGTTGCCGAGATCGGGCTTTGCACCAGGGTCATGGGATCACCGAGACTGATGGCAAGCGCACGGCGCAGCTGGCTCTCGGCGATGGGGCCGAGGATGAGGCCGACGACCACAGGCGCGATCGGGAAATCGAACCGGCGCATCAGGAATCCCATCACACCGAAGCCCACCAGCATCGACAGCTCGACGACCGAAGGCTTTGCCGCAATGGTGCCCATGGTCGCGAACACGAGAATGCCGGCATAGAGCCACGGCTGCGGGATCGCGAGCAGCCTCACCCACAAACCGACCAGTGGCAGGTTGAGGACGAGCAGCATGCCATTGGCGATGAACAGGCTTGCGATCAGGCCCCATACGAGATCCGGCCGCTCCGCGAACAACAGCGGGCCCGGGTTGAGGCCATATTGCTGAAAGCCCGCCAGCATCATCGCGGCGGTGGCCGACGTCGGCAGGCCCAGCGTCAGCAATGGCACCAGCGTGCCGGCGGCGGAGGCGTTGTTGGCCGCTTCCGGTCCCGCCACGCCTTCGATAGCGCCCTTGCCGAACTCTTCCGGGTGTTTGGTCAGCCGCTTCTCGGCCGAATAGGACAGGAACGTCGGTATCTCCGCGCCGCCGGCGGGAAGCGCGCCGATCGGGAAGCCGAACATCGTGCCGCGCAGCCATGGTTTCCATGACCGCTTCCAGTCCTGCCTCGTCATCCAGAGCGATCCGCGCACCGGTTCGAGCTTTTCCTCGGCGTGGTGACGGCGCGAGGCGACATAGAGCGCCTCCCCGACCGCGAAAAGCCCGACGGCGAGCGTCGTCACCTCGACGCCGTCCAGCAGCTCGG
Organism: Bradyrhizobium sp.; assembly: GCA_035278345.1. GTDB lineage: Bacteria > Pseudomonadota > Alphaproteobacteria > Rhizobiales > Xanthobacteraceae > Bradyrhizobium. Next base: position 5,031 of record DATEJC010000338.1, read on the forward strand.
GGATGCCGAACGCGAGTCGGGCCTGGCCGGTGAGCTTGTCGATGCCGATAAGGCCGAGCGTCAGTCCGATGAAAAGACTAGTCAGGCCGCGGATCGGCGAATCCCCGAAGGTCGCCGACACCGTGACGAACGCCACGCACATCAGAGCGAAGTAATCTTCGGGTCCGAAGCGCACGGCGACGTCGACCAGCCACGGCGCGAGGAAAGCAAGACCGATGGTGGCGATGGTGCCCGCGACGAACGAGCCGATTGCCGAAGTTGCCAGCGCAGGCCCGCCGCGGCCGGCCTTGGCCATCTTGTTACCTTCGAGCGCGGTCGCCATCGATGCGCTCTCGCCGGGCGTGTTGATGAGGATGGCGGTGGTCGACCCGCCATACATGCCACCATAATAGATGCCGGCGAACATGATCAGCGAGCCGCCGGGATCGAGCTTGTAGGTCACCGGCAACAGCAGCGCGACGGTCAGCGCCGGTCCAATGCCGGGCAACACGCCTACCGCCGTGCCGAGGAATACGCCGATCAGGGCATAGAGCAGGTTCATGGGCTGCAGGGCCACCGCCATGCCATGCGCCAGTTGGGCAAATGTGTCGATCACAGCAGTCGCTCCAGCGGGCCAGCGGGAAGGCTCAAGGTCAGCAGCTTGTCGAACGCGAGATAGATCAGCGTGGTCAGCACGATCGCGATGGCGAAATCGCTCAGAGGCGCCCGTCGTCCGAATGCCGCCGATGTCGCGACGAACAGCGCAGAGGTCGCGAAGATGAAGCCGCCGCCAAGGCCGATGATGCCGATCAGCAGCGCAAGGCCCGCAAGGATCATCAGCACGGGCCGCCAATCGGCGCTTTCGCGCGGCGGCAGGTTGCCGCGCAGCGCGTCGATGAAATTGCCGATCGCCAGAAGCGCGACCCCGACGGCGACCACGATCGGCATCGCTCCCGGCCCGACCCCGTACATCGCGCCTGCTGGCAGCTGGTTTGCGTCCCACACCAGCACGGCGGCGAGCGCGGCGAGCGCAAACGCGATGACGAGGCCGGCGCGATCGATGTGCCGCGGTGATGGATCGCCGGACGTGTTGTCCGGCGTCATGATTTCACGAGGCCGACTGATTTCAGCACGTCGGTGACGCGGACGATTTCCTTCTTCAGGAAGTCCGAGAAGGCGTCGCCGCTGAGATAGGCATCCTCCCAGCCCTTCTGCTTGAGGATTTCCTTCCAGGCGTCGGACTTGACCATCTTCTCAACGGCATCGCTCAGCGTCTTGCGCTGCTCCGCCGTGATGCCGGGAGGCGCAACCACCGAGCGCCAATTGGCGAGCACGAGATCAATCCCCTGCTCCTTGAAGGTCGGAATATCCACGCCGGGCATCCGCTTTTCCGAGGTCACGCCGAGCGCACGCAGCTTGCCGGACTTGATCTGCCCTTCATATTCGCTGAGCCCGGAAATGCCCGCGGTGACCTTGGCGCCGAGGATCGCAGCCAGCGACTCGCCGCCGCCCGAGAACGGGATGTAGTTGACCTTCTTCGCATCGGCCCCGACGGCGCCTGCGAACAACGCCGCCATCACATGGTCGACGCCGCCGGCCGAGCCGCCGGCAAAGGTGACCTTGGCGATGTCGGCCTTGACCGCCGCGGCAAGATCCTGCGCCGTCTTGATCGGCGAGTTCGCCGGCACGACGATGACCTGGATCTCCTCGGTGAGGCGCGCGATCGCCGTGACCTGTTCGAGCGTCACCGGTGACTTGTTCATGGCCAGCGCGCCGACCATGACGAAGCCGTTCACCATCATCTGGTTACCGTCGCCCTTGGCGCCGTTGACGAACTGCGCGATTCCGACGCTGCCGCCGGCACCGGGAACGTTGGTGACCTGGACGCTGCGCGCGATCTTGGCGGCAACGAGGGCCTGCTGCATCGATCGCGCCGTCTGGTCCCAGCCGCCACCAGGCGCTGCCGGCGCCATGATCTTGAGCTCCAGCTGTTGCGCGAATGCTGCGCTGCCGCTCGCAAGGGTGAGCGCGACGACTGCGCCGAACAGGCGCCGGTTAAACAGGATCATTGGGCTTTCTCCGTGCGGTGCGTGGCTGATGTTGATCATCGTCCGCGTCATTTGACCGCATATCAGCCAAAAACGCCGTGCCTGTCCAGATACAGAGGCCAGGCGGTTCCTTAGCCGTTCGGCGGTACTCCGCCCAGCGCCAGCGTCAACTCGGTGGCGACGTCGCGCACCAGCCGGCCGAGCAGCGGCAGGCGATCGTCGGTGACGCGGCTGGTCATGCCGGAGACGGAAATCGCCGCCAGCGGCTCGCTGTGATCGCTGTAGACCACGGCGGCGATGCAGCGCAGCCCCATGCAGGCTTCCTCGTCGTCGACGGCAAAACCCTGGCGGCGCACCTTCTCGAGCTCCCGGAAGAGATCGCTCGGCCGCACGATGGATTTTTCCGTCAAGCGCGGCATCCCGTGATGCCGGATGATGGCGTTGACGTCCTCGTTCGCATAGGTCGCCAGCACCGCCTTGCCGACGCCGGAGGCGACCATCGCCACGCGACCACCCACTTTGGTGAGAGAGCGCATGATCTCGCGGCTTTCGGCGCGGATCAGCACGATGATGGATTCGTCGTCGACCACGGCGAGATTGGCGGTCTCGCGGGTCTGGTCGCGCAGCTTGCGCAAATACGGCATCGCCTGCGCCGCAAAGTTGCGGCGGCGGGCGAAGGTGGCGCCGACCGAAAAGCTGTGCGCGCCGATGTGCCACTTTGATTCGCTGCGATCGAACTGCACGAAGCGGCGCTTTTCCAGCGTCGCCAGCAGCCGGTGCGCGGTCGAAGTAGACAAGCCCGTGCGTACCGCGAGGTCGCTCAAGCGATAGCCTTCGTCGTCCTCGGCCAGTGTCTCCAGGATCGAGAGCGCGCGATCCACCGACTGGACGCCGCCATCCCTGACATCAGGCTCGTCCGTCTCTTTGGCGCTGGTGGCCTTGCGTCGGATCACGTCTCGCCTCCATCTCCCTCTCCCCGTTCTTACGGGGAGAGCGTTGGGGTGAGGGGCCGTCTCCACAGATTCGATAGATGTGAGGGCGCGGAGACTCCCGCTCACCCGGATTGCATCCAAGGATGCAATCCGGCCTCTCCCCGCACGCGGGGAGAGGCGAAGAAAGAAATGCCGCCCCGGTCATCCCGGAGCGGCATTTCCAGCGTATTCTTTAGAGCAGGCCCGCGCCGCGCGCCCACTTGTACTTGGCGCCGAGCACCTCGACCGGCAGTTCGGTCGAGTAGGCATAGGCCGGGATGCCGTTCTGGTAGAGATATTCGGCGGCCTCCTCGACCTCGACGT
>DATEJC010000339.1:0-4586 GCA_035278345.1 Bradyrhizobium sp.
CGACCAGGCGCTGACCAATCCGCACACCATCCACCGCGGCGATATCGTCGCCAAGGACTGGTACAAGGGCGTCGCCTCGCCGATCCGCCTCGAGCGGACCAAGCCCAGCCTGCGCCGCACGCCGCCGAAATTTTCCCAGCACACGGCCGAGGTGCTCGGCGAGTTCGGCTACTCCCGAAGCGAGATCGAAGCGCTGGTCGCCAAAGGCGTCGTCTGCGGGACGGAGCGCAAGCGCTAGGCGAACGCACCCCAACCGGTGTCGTCCCGGCCTAGTGCGCACGGGGGGCCGGGATCCATACGCCGTGGCTTATCGATGATGCGCTGCGGTGAGTTGCATTGCCACGACCGGCATTCGTGGCTATGGGCCCCGGCCCCCGTGCGCAAATGCGCACCAGGCCGGGACGGCGCCCCGAACCGCGTCGAAATTTCCCCTTCCCCAAAGGTTCACTTCCCCCCTACGATTGGCTCGCTTATACGGTCATTTGCACGTCATCCGCTGCTGTTAGCGCAACTAGACGGTGACAGTTCCAACCGGGAGGAATTTGAATGGCTCTTCGACAATTCGGCACGGCTGCCGCCGCTGCGCTTACGCTGGCAATCGCTGCCTCGCCCGCGCATGCGGTGACCGAGATCCAGTGGTGGCACGCCATGACGGGCGCCAACAACGACGTCGTCAACAGGCTTGCCGAGGAATTCAACGCCAGCCAGTCCGACTACAAGGTGGTGCCGTCCTACAAGGGCAATTATCCCGACACGATGAACGCCGGCATCGCCGCGTTCCGCGCCGGCAACGCGCCGCACATCATCCAGGTGTTCGAGGTCGGCACCGCCACCATGATGAGCGCCACCGGCGCCATCAAGCCGGTCTATCAGCTGATGAAGGACGCCGGCGAGCCGTTCGACCCCAAGGCTTACCTGCCGACCATCACCGGCTATTACTCGACCTCCAAGGGCGACATGCTGTCGTTCCCTTTCAACTCGTCCTCCATGGTGATGTGGGTCAACAAGGACGAATTGAAGAAGGCCGGCGTCAACGAGATCCCGAAGACCTGGCCGCAAGTGTTCGACGCCGCCAAGAAGTTGAAGGCGGCCGGCCACACCAGCTGCGGCTTCTCCAACGCCTGGGTCACCTGGGCGCATATCGAGCAGTTTTCCGCCTGGCATAACGTACCGATCGGCACCAAGGCCAATGGCCTCGATGGTTTCGACACCGTGCTGCAGTTCAATTCGCCGCTGCATGTGAAGCATCTGCAGAACCTCGTCGACCTGCAGAAGGACAAGACCTACGACTATAGCGGGCGCACCAGCACCAACGAGGCCCGCTTCTCGTCAGGCGAATGCGCGATCTTCCTGACCTCGTCGGGCTACTACGGCACCGCGAAGGCCACCGCCAAGTTCGACTTCACCTCGGCCCCGATGCCGTATTATCCGGACGTCGCCGGCGCGCCGCAGAACTCGATCATCGGCGGCGCTTCGCTCTGGGTGATGGGCGGCAAGAAGCCGGAAGAGTACAAGGGCGTCGCCAAGTTCTTCACCTTCCTGTCGGACACCGGCCGCCAGGCCAAGCTGCACCAGGAGTCCGGCTACCTGCCGATCACCAAGGCGGCCTACGAGAAGTCGATCAAGGACGGCTTCTACGAGAAGAACCCGATCCTGCAGACGCCTCTGAAGGAACTCACCAACAAGGAGCCGACCCCGAACTCGCGCGGCCTGCGCTTCGGCAATATGGTGCAGATGCGCGACGTCTGGGCCGAGGAGATCGAGGCGGCGCTGGCGGGCAAGAAAACCGCCAAGGAAGCCCTCGATGCGGCGGTCGAACGTGGCAACGCCATGTTGCGCGCGTTCGAAAAGACGGCAAAATAGGGCGGACACCTCGGGGGGACGTCATTGCGAGCCACCGGTCGGCGCGAAAGCGCCGCCGGATGGCACGCTCCGTGCAATGACGAAAAGTGCTGAATGGAAAAGTCCACCGTCTTCAACGGGCGCCTGCTGCCCTATTTGCTGCTGCTGCCGCAGCTCGTCATCACGGTTGTCTTCTTCTATTGGCCGGCGAGCCAGGCGATCTGGCAATCCTTCCTGCGCGAGGATGCGTTCGGCCTTTCCTCTGAGTTCGTCGGGCTCGAGAACTACCAGGCGCTCTTTGCCCAACCCGAATATTACAAGTCGATGCTGACGACGGCGATCTTCTCGGTCCTGGTCACATTCCTCTCGCTCTCGATCGCGCTGCTGTTCGCAAGCCAGGCCGACAAGAACCTGAAGGCCGCCGGCGCCTACAAAACGTTGATGATCTGGCCCTATGCGGTCGCCCCTGCGGTCGCGGGCGTGCTCTGGTTCTTCATGTTCCAGCCCTCGCTCGGCATGCTGTCGCGCCCGCTGCGCGGCATGGGCATCGACTGGAATCCCCTGCTCAACGGCAACCACGCCATGATCCTGGTGGTGATGGCCTCGGTGTGGAAGCAGATCTCCTACAACTTCCTGTTCTTCCTTGCCGGCCTGCAGTCGATCCCGAAAAGCGTGATCGAGGCCGGCGCGATCGACGGCGCCCGGCCGATGCGCCGCTTCTGGACCATCATCTTTCCGCTGCTGTCGCCGACCACCTTCTTCCTGCTGGTGATCAATATTGTCTACGTCTTCTTCGACACCTTCGGCATCATCGACGCCGTGACCGGCGGCGGCCCGGCCGGCGCCACCACCACCATGGTCTACAAGGTCTATGCCGACGGCCGGCTCGGCGGCGACCTCGGCGGCTCGGCGGCGCAATCCGTCATTCTAATGATCATCGTGATCGCGCTAACCGCGATCCAGTTCCGTTACGTCGAACGCAAGGTGCAATACTGATGGTCGAGCACCGCCCGCTCAGCGATTTCATCGCCTACGCCATCCTCACGCTCGGCATTTTCATTGTCGTCTTCCCGGTATATCTCGCCCTGGTCGCATCGACCCATGATGCGGCGACCGTGGTCGGCGGCCATATGCCGGCGACGCCCGGCAGCCAGGCGCTGGATAATTACTACCGCGCCATCTTCGTCGGCGGCTCGCGCACCAGCCGCGAGCCGGTCGCCAACATGCTGATCAATTCCTTCGTCTCGGCAATCGGCATTGCGCTCGGCAAGATCTTCATCTCGATCCTGTCGGCCTATGCGGTGGTGTATTTCCGCTTTCCCTTCCGCAAGACCGCGTTCTGGATCATCTTCGTCACGCTGATGCTGCCGGTCGAGGTCCGCATCTACCCGACCTACAAGGTGGTCGCGGACCTCAAGATGCTCGACACCTATGCCGGCCTGATCCTGCCGTTGATCGCGTCCGCCACCGGCACGCTGCTGTTCCGCCAGTTTTTCATGACCATCCCGGACGAGCTATTGGAAGCCTCACGCATCGACGGCGCCGGCCCTGTCCGTTTCTTCTGGGATACGCTGCTGCCGCTGTCGGTCACGACCATGGCGGCGCTGTTCGTGATCCAGTTCATCTATGGCTGGAATCAGTACCTCTGGCCATTGCTCATCACGACCAAGGATTCGATGCAGACCATCGTGATCGGCATCAAGAAGATGCTGGTGGCGCAGGATGAACTCGCCGAATGGCAACTGGCGATGGCGACCGCCGTGCTCGCCATGCTGCCGCCGGTCGCAGTCGTCATCTTCATGCAGCGGCTGTTCGTGCGCGGCCTGGTCCAGACGGAAAAGTGAAATGGCCAACGTAACCTTACGCGACGTCCGCAAGACCTATCCCGGTGGTTTCGAAGCCATCAAGGGCATCGACTTCGAGGTTGGCGACGGCCAGTTCTGCGTGCTGGTCGGCCCCTCCGGCTGCGGCAAGTCCACGCTGCTGCGGATGGTCGCAGGGCTCGAAACCATCACCGGCGGCGAGATCGACATCGGCGGCCGCGTGGTCAACCAGGTCGAGCCGGCCGATCGCGACATCGCGATGGTGTTCCAGAACTACGCGCTCTATCCGCACATGAGCGTCTACAACAACATGGCCTATGGCCTGCGCAACCGCGGCATGGCCGAAGCGGAAATCAAGACGCGCGTCGACGAAGCCGCGCGCATTCTCGAACTCTCCACCATGCTGGAGCGCAAGCCGCGGCAGCTCTCCGGCGGCCAGCGCCAGCGCGTCGCCATGGGCCGCGCCATCGTGCGCCAGCCGAAGGCGTTCCTGTTCGACGAGCCTTTGTCGAACCTCGACGCCAAGCTGCGCATCGCGATGCGTGTGGAAATTCGAAAGCTGCAGCGCCGCCTCAGCACGACCTCAATCTACGTCACCCACGACCAGCTGGAAGCGATGACCCTCGCCGACATTCTCGTCGTCATGAACGGCGGCAAGGTCGAGCAGATCGGCAACCCGCTCGATATCTACCAAAAGCCCTCGACCACCTTCGTCGCCTCCTTCATCGGCGCGCCGCCGATGAATCTGATGCCGCTGCAATCGGACGAGTTGAAGTCGCAACTCCGCTCGAGCGAAGCCGGCATCCTCGGCATCCGCCCGGAAGACTTTGTCATCACCAGCGAGAACGTTGCAGGCGGCGTCGCACTCAGTCTCACCGTCGAAGCCATTGAGAAGGTCGGCGCGGAAACCTTCGTCTACGG
>DATEJC010000340.1:0-9235 GCA_035278345.1 Bradyrhizobium sp.
AGCCAGAGCGCGCCATCCGGGCCCTGGCGGACGTCGCGGATGCGCTCATGGAGATTTTGCAGCAGCCGCTCCTCGCCGGTCACGGCATGGCCGTTGATGGTCAGCCGCACCAGCATCTTGCCGGCCAGCGCGCCGGTGAACAGGCTGCCGTTCCACTTGGGAAACAGCTTTCCATCGTAGAAGGTCGCGCCCGACGGCGCGATCGACGGCACCCAGTATTTGGCCGGCTGCTCCATGCCCTCCTTGGCGGTGGCCTCGTGGATCTTCGCGCCGGAATAGTCGATGCCGAAGCCGATCACCGGCCAGCCGTAATTCTTGCCCTTGGCGATGACATTGACCTCGTCGCCGCCGCGCGGGCCGTGCTCGATCTCCCAGAGTTCGCCATTGGACGGATTGATCGCAAGGCCCTGCTCGTTGCGGTGACCGTAACTCCAGATCTCCGGCTTGGCGCCTTCGCGGCCCACAAACGGATTGTCCGCTGGCGCTGAGCCATCCGGCGCGATGCGGATCAGCTTGCCGAGATGATTGGAAAGATTCTGCGCCTCGTCGCGATGGCTGAAGTGATCGCCGAGCGTGACGAACAGATTGCCGTCGGAGCCTTGCGCGATGCGGCAGCCATAATGATTGCCCGACGACAGCGGACCTTCCTGGCGGAAGATCACCTTGGTCTCGTCGAGACGGCCACTGCCGTCATTCAGCTTGGCGCGCGCCACCGCAGTACGGCCGCCGCCAGAGGTGCGCTCGGCGTAGCAGAAGAAGATGGTGCGGTTCTGCGCGAAACTCTTGTCGGTGATGACGTCGAGCAGGCCGCCCTGGCCACTCGCCCACACCTCCGGCACATTCTTCAGCGGCGGCGAGAGCTGGCCCTCGGGCGAGACGATGCGCATGCGGCCGGGGCGCTCGGTCACCAGCATCTTGCCGTCGGGCAGGAAGGCGAGCGCCCAGGGATGCACGAGACCACTGGCGAAGGTCTGCACGTCGAGCTGGCCTGCGGAAGATTGAAACGACGCGTTTTGCCCGCGCGTGCCGGTGACAAGCAGGAACGTCCCGGCGAGCAATGTCGCTGCCGAGAGCGCTATCGTCACTAGTCCAATGGGGGTCTTCATCATGGTCGGTCCGCGATATCTCGATCGCGTATAGATGGTTCGGGGAGAGGCGCGGCGGAAGGCCTGATCACATCGGGATCGGCATCGCCATCAGCTTGATCGCGACCACCTTGAGGGTGGAGATCAGGCACAGCGAGGCGGCGCCGAACGCGAGCGAAGCCGCAACGGCGTTGATCAACCGGGTTGATGTGACGGGCCCGGCCGCAAAGCCGACGGCGCCGTATGACCGGATCATTGGTCCAATTCCTTGCGCAGGCGAATCACCTGCGACGGCAGGTACCGTTGCGGGAAATTGCGGCAGCGGCCCGCGCCGACCGTGGCAGAATCGTGGCGGTGTTAACGGTTTCCCCGACTTCCTCGGTATTTATACCCACTCTTCACGGGGAATTGCGTCAGGCGCCGGCCACCACGCTCGGGGCATCCTCAATCACGTCGCCCGGCGTCCAGTCCATGGTCACGAAGCCCGGGGTCTGCTCGACCCGGCGCAGCCAGGCCTTGATGGCCGGGAAAGTGGAGAGATCGAAGTCGCAGCGGTCGGCGACATGGGTGTAGCCGTACAGCGCGATGTCGGCGACGGTGAGCTGGCCCGCGGCGAAGTACTGATGGGTCTTGAGGTGGTTCTCCATCACCTGCAGCGCCGCATAGCCGCGCTCCATCCAGTCCTCCAGCGCATGTGTCTGCAGTTCGCGGCCGCCGCGCACCAGCGCCAGCCAGAAATAGGCGGCACCGATGTTCGGCTCCAGCGCATGTTGCTCGAAGAACATCCATTGCAGCGCTTCGGCGCGCTCGATGCGTTGTTCCGGCGAGAGCGAGGTGCCGTTGGCGACGAACCACAGGATGGCGTTGGATTCGGCGAGGAAGCGGCCGTCGACTTCCAGAAGCGGAATCTGTCCGCTCGGATTCTTGGCGAGATATTCCGGCGTGCGACTCTCGCCGCGCAGGATGTCGATCTCCACCGGCTCGTAGGGGATGTTGAGCAGCGCCAGCGCAAGGCGGACCTTGTAGCTATTGCCGGAGCGCTGCATCGAATAAAGCTTGTACATCGCCTCTCATTTCCAGCGTCGATGGAATCAACCAGTGCGTGTTCCGCCTTGTCGCGCCACAACGCGGCTAAAGAATGATGGCGAACGCGGCGTGTCGCAAGGGCGGGCTGTCGGAAAAAGTCGAAATCTCTACCGCAGTGCAGTATCGCGAAACAATTCGATCAATGTCGCCGGGAACACGACAAGACAAATCGGATCACGCTTGCGCCAACTGGCGCGAATTGGTTGCAGTCGCCTGATCGCGTACGGCGCGGCGCAGCACCAATCCGCAAAATGTCAGCAGCACGATCAGCCCGAATGGAATGCCGGTGGTCCCAGCGACGCCGCGCGACAGCAGTGAACGGGGCAGGCCGCCGCGGTGATCTCGTACGCATGGAAGCCGCGCGAAAAATCCGTGGCGGGCGAACAAGGCGATCGCGACCGCAAGCACCATGGGTTCGTTGTCGAGCACACGGGGCCTCGCGAGCAGGCTGCCAGCGCGAGTGCGACGGTCTTGGGTTCAAATGCGGCATTGCCGTGCCACGGCCAATGCGATGCTTCCGGCCAGGAACAGCACCAGCGCGCCCTGGATCGCGGCGATCCAGCCGGCAAAGGCGAGGGTGCAGATCACGAGCAGGATCAGCTTCAACCCCGCGCCGCCGTGAATCCTTGCCAGAAATGAGCCATTTCGCCGCAGAAATTTAGGAATGTTGCGCGAACGGTAGTTGTGGCCCTTTGTCGTTCCCGAGAGGTGCACCGAGTGCACCGAAACTTTGCACCGATCAGGGCAAAGTTCCTTGCGGTGCAGCGTATTGAGCCGTAGGGTGCAACCATTCCTTTCATGAAGAGTCGTGGATTTCTGCGATCCATGACGCTCGCCCAAGAGAACTGTCAACCGAACTTGCCCATCAGGAGAAGATGATGTCTTTCCTTGCCGCCTCGCTCGCCCGTGTGAAGCCGTCCGCGACCATCGCGGTCACGGACAAAGCACGCGCGCTGAAAGCGGCGGGCCGCAACGTCATCGGGCTTGGCGCGGGCGAGCCGGACTTCGACACGCCCGGCAACATCAAGCTCGCCGCCATCCGCGCCATCGAGGCCGGCAAGACCAAGTACACCGATGTCGGCGGCATTCCCGAGCTGAAGGAAGCGATCATCGCAAAATTCCAGCGCGAGAACGAGCTGAGCTACAAGCCGAACCAGGTCATCGTCGGCACCGGCGGCAAGCAGGTGCTGTACAATGCGCTGATGGCCACCATCAATCCCGGTGACGAGGTGATCATCCCCGCGCCGTATTGGGTGAGCTATCCGGAGATGGTGGCGCTCGCCGGCGGCGAGTCGGTGCCGATCGTTTGCACCGCCGAGCACGGCTTCAAGCTGCAGGCGGCCGATCTGGAAAAGGCGATCACGCCGAAGACCAAATGGATCATCCTCAATTCGCCGTCGAACCCAACCGGCGCAGCCTATTCGCGCGCCGAGTTGAAGGCGATCACCGACGTTCTGGTCAAGCATCCGCATGTCTGGGTGATGACTGACGACATGTACGAGCATCTCGTCTACGACGACTTCGTCTTCGCGACGCCGGCGCAGATCGAGCCGAAGCTGTTCAACCGCACGCTGACCGTGAACGGCGTCTCCAAAGCCTATTGCATGACCGGCTGGCGCATCGGCTATGCGGGCGGCCCCGCCGAACTGATCAAGGCGATGCAGACCATCCAGTCGCAGTCGACGTCGAACCCGTCGTCGATCGCGCAGTGGGCTTCGGTCGAGGCGCTCAACGGTCCGCAGGATTTCATTCCCGCGAACAACAAGGTGTTCAAGGAGCGCCGCGACCTCGTCGTCGGCATGCTGAACCAGGCGAGCGGCATCGACTGCCCGCGTCCGGAAGGCGCGTTCTATGTCTATCCGTCCTGCGCCGGCACCATCGGCAAGACCGCGCCCTCGGGCAAGGTGCTCGCCAATGACGAGGACTTCGTCACCGAGCTTCTGGAAGCCGAAGGCGTCGCCGTCGTGCAGGGTTCGGCCTTCGGCCTCGGCCCGGCGTTCCGCATCTCCTATGCGACCAAAACCTCCGACCTTGAAGACGCCTGCAAGCGTATCCAGCGCTTCTGTGGCAATCTTCGCTGAGCGGTCGCCGTTCGCGCGAGGAAAACACGTCAGAAAAAAGGCGTGTCAAATCACTTTGACCGTCTGAACCTCTGATGTTGTGACGTTGCCTTCTCGAAAGCGCCTTGTTTTGAACAAGGCGCTTTCTTTGTGTCTGGCCCGCATTTCACCGACATGTGGAGATCAGACTTATGCGCCTTTCGACCATCGCCATTGCTCTCGTTGCGCTGACCGCGCCGATCGCCAGCGCCAGCGCGCTGCCGCAAGTTCGTGCCGGCGTCCTGCAATGCCGGGGCGGACAGAACGTCGGCTTTGTCGTCGGCTCCGTGACCAGCCTCGAATGTGTTTTCCAGAGCGAGGGGCGCCGTCCCGAACCGTACATCGCCATCGTTCGCCGCTACGGCGTCGACGTCGGCTTTACCGACCAGACGCGACTGGCCTGGGCCGTGAACGCGCCGGTTGGCCGGATCGGACGCGGCGTCCTTGCGGGCAGCTATGGCGGCGTCGGCGCCAACGCCTCGGTCGGTGTCGGCTTCGGCGGTAACTTCCTGGTTGGCGGGCCGGCCAACGCCTACGCGTTGCAGCCGATCAGCGTGCAAGGCCAGACCGGTATCAACGTCGCGGCCGGCGTTGCCGGTCTCGAATTGCAGCCGGTCCGGTTCGGGCGCGGCGGCCGGGCTTATGCGCCGCGCTATCGCGGCTGAGTGAAGCAACGAACGACAGGTGAAGGCCCGCGCAAGCGGGCCTTTTTCGTTTCCAAGCCGCCTTGCACCGTGCCGCGATCTGGCCGCGTCGCCGGCGTTGTGCCATAGAGACTGCGCCACATCGGCACGTTCGATTCCCGCATCACCCTTACTTAAATCCCGGAGATTTGTTCATGCGCCGCTCACTCGCCCTTGCCGGTATTGCCCTTGCTCTGTCGGCCTCGGTCGCCACGACTTCCGCGCAGCAGGGGAAGGTGCAGGTTGGCGTCTTGGAATGCCGCGGCGGCGCCAGCGTCGGCTTCATCGTCGGCTCCGTGACTAATCTTGGCTGCGTGCTGCGCGCCGCGGGCCGGCCCGACGACTTCTATGTCGCCACCATCCGCAAGGTCGGACTCGACCTCGGCATTACCCAGGAATCGGTGCTGGCCTGGGGCGTGTTTGCGCCGGTGGCGCAGCTCGGTCCCGGCGATCTCTCGGGCGATTATGCCGGCGCGCAGGGCAGCGCCACGCTCGGCGTCGGCGTCGGCGGCAATGTGCTTGTCGGCGGCTCCAACAATTCCATCGCCTTGCAGCCGCTGAGCGTGCAGGGACAGGTCGGCGTCGGCGTTGCTGCTGGTTTGGCGAGCCTGGAACTGCGTCCGGGCCGCTAACCTCACTTTGCCGGAGGGCAGGGCGGCGTCATGCACGCTGCACTGCATCCGGAATGTGCCAAATTTTACCGGCGACATTTTCCCGCTTGCCAAAATCGCGGGACAGGCGGAGCATCGGAGCCGCCGACCCAATCACGGGCCGACTTCAACATTGAAGGAGGCGGCATATGGGACAAGACGTCAGAAGTCCCCGAGGTCCACGGTGCATCGCGCTGGTGGGCCCTTTCCAAAGCGGTAAAACCACCCTTCTCGAAGCAATCCTGGCGCGAACAGGCGCCATCCCCAAAGCCGGCAGCGTCGACGCCGGAACCTCCCACGGAGATGCCAGTCCCGAAGCCCGCCATCACAAGATGAGCGTTGGCCTTTCCGCCGCCACTGTCAATTTCATGGGCGACAGCTACACCTTCATCGATTGTCCGGGTTCGGTCGAGTTCGCGCACGACATGCGCGCCGCGCTTCCCGCCGTCGATGCCGCCATCGTGGTCTGCGAGGCGGACGAGAAGAAGCTGCCGCAGCTGCAAATCATTCTGCGCGAGCTTGAGGATCTCAAGATCCCGCGCTTTCTGTTTCTTAACAAGATCGACAAGGCCAACAAGCGCATCCGCGAGACCCTCGCGACGCTGCAGCCGGCCTCCCGCACCCCGCTCGTGCTGCGCCAGATCCCGATCTGGAAGGGCGAGTTGATCGAGGGTTTCGTTGATCTGGCGCTGGAGCGCGCCTTCGTCTACCGCGAGCACAAGCCCTCGGAAGTGGTTGCGCTGGAAGGCGGCGATCTCGACCGCGAGAAGGAAGCCCGTTTCTCCATGCTGGAGAAGCTCGCCGATCATGATGATGCGCTGATGGAGCAATTGCTGGAGGACATCCAGCCGCCGCGCGATGCCGTGTTCGACGACCTCGCCCGCGAGCTGCGCGAAGGCCTGATCTGCCCGGTGCTCTTGGGCTCGGCGATCCGCGAGAACGGCGTGCTGCGGCTGATGAAGGCGCTGCGCCATGAAGCGCCTGGCGTTGCCGAGACCGCAAAGCGCCTCGGCGCGCCCGCGCAGAAGGAGGCGCTGGCCTACGTCTTCAAGACCGTGCACCAGCTGCATGGCGGCAAGCTCTCGCTGGTCCGCCTGCTCGCCGGCCATCTCGATGACGGCGCGACGCTCTTGTCGTCTTCAGGCGAGAGCGGCCGCGTCTCCGGCATTCTGGGCGTCAGCGGCGCCCATGATTCCAAGCGTTCGTCGTCCGAGGCCGGCGACACCATCGCGCTCGGCAAGCTCGACACCATGAAGACCGGCGACACGCTGTCCGGCGGCAAGACCGCGCCGCAAGTGCTGATCAAGGTCGACCCCACGCCGGGGGTGCTGTCGATGTCGATCGCGGCGACCGACCGCAAGGACGACGTCAAGCTCGGCCAGGCGCTGATCCGCCTCAACGAGGAGGATCCCTCGCTGTCCATGGTGCACAATGCGCGCACCCACGACATCGTACTGTGGGGGCAGGGCGAGATGCATCTGCGCGTCGCGATGGAGCGGCTGAAAGACCGCTTCGGCGTCAACGCCAAATCGCATCCCACCGCGATCGGCTATCAGGAAACCATTCGCAAGGCCATCTCTCACCAGCGCGGCCGGCACAAGAAGCAGTCCGGCGGCCATGGCCAGTTCGGCGACGTCGTGCTCGACATCAAGCCGATGCCGCGCGGCAGCGGCTTCGAGTTCGCCGAGAAGGTGGTCGGCGGCGCGGTGCCGCGCAACTACATCCCGGCGGTCGAGGAAGGCGTGGTGGACGCGCTGGTGCGCGGTCCGCTCGGCTTCCCCGTCATCGACGTGCATGTCACGCTGACCGACGGCTCCTACCACAGCGTCGACTCCTCCGACCTTGCGTTCCGCACCGCGGCGCGCATCGGCGTGTCGGAGGCGCTGCCGCAGTGCCAGCCGGTGCTGCTGGAGCCGATCCATGTCGTGGAGATCGTCTGCCCCACCGAAGCCACCGCCAAGATCAACGCGATCCTGTCGGCGCGGCGCGGCCAGATCCTCTCGTTCGACACCCGCGACGGCTGGAGCGGCTGGGATTGCGTCCGCGCCACCATGCCGGAGGCGGAGATCGGCGATCTCATCGTCGAGCTGCGCTCGGCCACCGCCGGCGCCGGCAGCTTCACCCGGCAGTTCGACCGCATGGCCGAAGTCACCGGCCGCGACGCCGACAAGATCATCGCCGCGCATCGCGACGCGGCGTGATCGATCTTTCGAACTGAAGCAGCTATCCAACCCTCTCCCTTTATTGTGGGAGAGGGTCGCAGGGGCGTATTCCGATACGGCGATTTTCGATTTTTCCGAATAAAGCGGACGCTGCGACGGATTGGCGCACCGTGGCGAAATCGCCACTGGCGCCGGAATTTGGCCGTTGCCAAGGGACGGTGCCTTGTATCGAAAACCGCGATGGCCCTATCGTTCTTGTGCGTGGTGTTTCGGAGTCCTTTCCTGACGGGTCCGATTTCCCGTTTTGGGAAGGACAGTCGGTCCTCGCGAGGACGATGGGGCTCTACACATGCGGACTTCGATGGCGGCAGCGGAGCGATCCAGGGCGCGGAGCGCGAAGTTACTCTTCACTGCACTGAGCTGTTCCCTGTCGGCACTGCCGGCACTTGCCGCGGACCTTCCGGTAAAGGCGCCCGCGCCTGCGATGGTCGCAACAGCCTATAGCTGGGCCGGCCCCTATGCCGGTCTGAACGCCGGAGCGGCTTGGGGACGGTCCAATCAGACGTCAGAGCCTAGCCCGGGTCTCGCCGATCCCGCGCAAATTCCAGTGACGTTGTCCATCCTGGTGCCGCGTCTGCAGGGCAAACGCGATTTCGATGCTGCGTTCACCGGAGGCGGACAGATCGGCTACAACTGGCAAGTCAATCAGCTGGTATTCGGCATCGAAGGCGACTTCAATTATGTCGGCCTCAACAACAAGTTCGCGTTTGTAGCGCCGACATCACCTGTGACCTCGGTCAGTGTCGCGCAATCGACTTCGGTTGACTGGCTTGCGACGGTCCGTGGCAGGCTGGGTGTCGCGTTCAATAATGTTCTGCTCTATGGCACCGGCGGTCTTGCGGTTGGCGAGGTGGCGTTCAATAGCGCGATCAGAGTCGTCACCGGCGGTGGCGCGGGCGACGGCTTTCTGAACGTTTCGGCCTCCGACACAAGAACCGGCTGGGTGGCCGGCGGCGGTGCGGAGTACGGCCTCGGACGGTGGTCGTTTCGTGTTGAATATCTTCACGTCGACCTCGGGTCGTTCAGCGCGTCGGCGCCTTTCACGGGTCCATTCGCGGTTGCACCGCCGGCTTGCGTAAACTGCTTCCTGAAAACAGACATCGATTTCAGGGCAGATATTGTCCGGGCGGCGGTCAACTACCGTTTCTGATCTGGCGTGGCGCCGTTCCGGTGCAAGCTTCCTTGCTGAAATCGCAAACCCCGCAGACGGCGACCAACGGCTGATCGGCGCCGGTCCTGGACATGCGTCCGGCCGCCATGATCGCTGCGGATGCGAAGCGTCCGGATTGACAGCGCGTGCGGCTTGTTCGAAGCAGGACGCATGACACCTGGAGCAAAATCCCCCGCCGCCTGCCTGATCGGATGGCCGGCCGCGCATTCGCGCTCGCCGCTGATCCATCGCTACTGGCT
>DATEJC010000341.1:0-7324 GCA_035278345.1 Bradyrhizobium sp.
ACCGACGACCTCCGCCACCTTCTCGGCCGTCGGATACCACAGCCGCTGCTGCTTCTCCGTCAGCACGAGACCCGGGGCGATGGCGTTGACGCGGATACGATGCTTGCCCACCTGTCGCGCGAGCGAATGCGTGAAGCCGACTACGGCAGCTTTGGCTGACGCATATCCCATCAGTTCCGGCGCACCGATTTGCCAGGTTATGGATGACATGTTGACGATCGACCCGCCGCCTTGCTCGATCATCTGCGGCACGACGGCCTGCGAGGCAAAGTAGATATGGCGGAAATTCACTGCCATTGTCCGGTCGAATTCGTCCGCCGTTACGTCGGCGAAGGCCTGTCGCTGGTCGTTCGCCGCGTTGTTGATCAAGCCGGAGGCCGGTCCGAGTCTTTGCCGTGCTTCGGCGATTGCAGCCTTGAGGTCGTCCGTACGGGTCACATCGCAGCGAAGGAACAGCGGCGCATGCCGCGCGGAGGTGGCCAGCGAGTTGGCCAGGGCCTTGCCGGCCTCGTCGTTGAGATCGAAGAAGGCCACCCGCGCGCCGTTGTCGGCGAAGGCCTTGACGAACCCCTCGCCAATACCACTGGCACCGCCGGTGACCAGCACGACCCGATCCCTCAGGCTCTCATATTTTGTGAAGCTCATGCGAAGCGCGCCTTCATGACCGGATCGAACAACAAACGGGGTTCAATCCTGCGGCTCCGACAAGATTTCGCCCGAGGCCTCGACGCGCAGCCATCCGCTCGGCGCCAGCCGCTGCTGCGGCAGGAAGCGGGCTTTGTAGTCCATTTTCCTGGACCCATCGATCCAATAGCCGAGATAGACATAGGGCAGCCCGAGCCGGCGGGCGCGGGCGATGTGGTCGAGGATCATGAACGTGCCCAGCGAGCGGTCGCGCTCCGCGGGCTCGAAGAAGGAATAGACCATCGACAGCCCATCGCTGAGCACATCGGTTAGCGCTACTGCCAGCAGCTCATCGCCGCGGCCGGTGATGCCGCTGTCGGGGCCGCGCCGGCGATATTCGACGATGCGGGTCTCGACATGGCTGTCCTCCACCATCATCGCGTAGTCGAGCACGGTCATGTCGGCCATGCCGCCATGGCGATGCCGCTTGTCGAGATAGGCGCGGAACACGGAATATTGCTCCGAGGTCGGCACCGCGCTGCGCTGCTCGCCGATGATGTCGGCATTGCGCGCCAAAATCTTGCGGAAGCTGCGAGAGGGGCGGAATTCATTGGCGATCACCCTCACGGAGACGCAGGCGCGGCACTGGTCGCAGGCCGGGCGGTAGGCGATCGACTGGCTGCGGCGGAAGCCGCCATGGGTGAGGAGGTCGTTGAGGTCGGCGGCCTTGTCGCCGACCAGATGCGTGAACACTTTGCGCTCGTGCCGGCCCGGCAGATAGGGGCAGGGCGAGGGCGCCGTCAGGTAGAATTGCGGGGTATCACGCGAATGCTGGGTCACGTCTCGTCGTCAGGCCTCCGAAGCAGACGCCTCCAGCATCGCGCCGCGGAAGCCAACCGTCAATCGGATTGGCTCGAGTCAATATGTCCGCGCCGGCTGCGCCGGCTCCGAGCGCGCATAGCTGTTGATAACCACGGTTCCGAGCACGATGTCATGCAGCAAGCGCCGGCGGCCGTTGAACAGGCCGACCAGCACCACGAACGGCGACAGGAACGTGACCGAAATCCAGAACAGCACGGCGTGCATCGCACCAAGCACGAAATAGCCCGGCGCCCCGTACCAGGTGCGCAGCTCGATATCCATCACGCGCATGCCGACGGTCGCCGAATGCGGGCCGCCGAGGGTGGCGCCGTAATAGACGATGGCCCACACCACCGTGGCCGGCCAGGCCAGCCAGAACAGCATCCAGCCAAGGCCAAGCGTCAGTATCCCGAACAGGAGGATGAAGAGATAGCCGAGCACCACGGGGACCACGATCACCACGCAGTCGATCAGGAACGCAAAAATCCGCTTGGTCGCCACGCCGCTGAACAGTTCCGGCTGCTGCCGGGGATCAAACGCGTGCGGCTGCACCCCGCCATCATTGCGCCAGGCGCCGCCGCTGTCACCCGAACCGCTATAGGTCATGGTCAGTCCCTCCGATGCATTCCCGAGCAGGACATGGGAACCGACGGTCCGGCCGCAAGGCCTCTTGGCACATTAACTGGCGGAAATATTCCGGCAAAACCGCGGCCAAATGCCTTGGGATGCTTGTGAGTCGAAGCCATCCCGGCGAACATCGCAAAGTGCATCACCTGATGGAGAGGGGAGAGATGGCGAAGGACGTGGAGGTACGCTGCCGCTGCGGGGAGGTCGTCGGCCTCGTCACCAATGCCTCGCCGCAAAAGGTCAATCGCGTGATCTGCTATTGCGACGACTGCCAGGCCTTTGCGCACCAACTCGGCCGCGCTGACCTGCTCAATGCGCAGGGCGGCAGCGATGTCGTCCAGGTCGCGCCAGCCTCGCTCACCTTCATCAAGGGGCAAAATCGCATCGCGGGAGTGCGCCTTACTCCCAAGGGCCTGTTCCGCTGGCACACGACCTGCTGCAACACGCCGGTCGGCAACACGCTCGGACCGGCGATCCCCTTCGTCGGATTGATCGCCCAAACCTTCGACGGCGGCACGCGAACGGTCGATGCGGTCTTTGGCGCCCCGCTCGGCGCCATCCTCGGCAAATACGCGATTGGCCCGGCGCCGGCTGGCTCGACCCGCATCAATCTGACGCTGCTGCTCCGCGCAATCACCAAAGTACTCGGTTGGCGGCTGCGCGGACGGGCCTGGCCGCATCCGTTCTTCCATCTGAAGTCGCGCGAGCCGATCTATCCGCTGCACGTGCTGTCGCAGGAAGAGCGCGACGAACTGCGCCCGCTATGCGGACCGAAGCCGCTGGCGCGGGTGACGGCCTAACGCTGCGCCTTGAGTTTCTCGGCCGCCTGCGGCGCGAAATAGGTCAGAATGCCGTCGGCGCCAGCGCGCTTGAAGCCGAGCAGGCTTTCCATCATCGCGCGCTCGCCGTCGATCCAGCCATTGCGCGCGGCACCCGCGATCATCGCGTATTCGCCGGACACCTGATAGACGAAGGTCGGCATCGAGAACGTATCCTTCACGCGCCGCACGATGTCGAGATAGGGCATGCCGGGTTTCACCATCACCATGTCGGCGCCCTCGGCGATGTCGAGCTCGACCTCGCGCAACGCCTCGTCGGAATTGGCGCTGTCCATCTGGTAGGTGCGCTTGTCGCCGGTCAGCGTCTTCGCCGAGCCGATGGCGTCGCGGAACGGGCCGTAGAAGGCGGAGGCATACTTCGCCGCATAGGACATGATCTGCACGTCGACGAAGCCTTCATCATCGAGCGCTTCGCGGATTGCGCCGACACGGCCGTCCATCATGTCGGAGGGGGCGATGATGTCGCAGCCAGCTTCGGCCTGCGTCAGCGCCTGCCTGATCAGCACTGCCACCGTCTCATCGTTGAGGATCTTGCCGTCGGCGATCAGCCCGTCATGGCCGTGGCTGGTGAAGGGATCGAGCGCGACGTCGCAGAGCACGCCGATATCAGGAAATTCCTTCTTGATCGCACGCACCGACTGGCAGACGAGATTGTCCGGGTTGAGTGCCTCGGAACCCTGCTCGTCGCGCAGCGACGGCTCGGTGTAGGGGAACAGGGCGATGCAGGGGATGTCGAGTTTTGCCGCGCGCTCTGCGTCGCGCACCGCCTGGTCGACGGTGAGGCGGTCGACGCCGGGCATCGAGGCGACCGGCGTGCGTGTGTTGTGGCCGTCGACCACGAATATCGGCCAGATCAGGTCGTCAGTCGTCAGCACATTCTCGCGCACCAGCCGCCGCGCCCATTCCGACTTGCGGTTGCGGCGCGGGCGGACGGTCAGATCGAGCGATGGCGCGGCGAGGGCGGCTTGCCGGCGCGGCGCATCGCGCATTTCGATCGGACGGCCGAATTTGATCGCCATGGAAAACTCCTGAAAACGGCGTGTGATCTGGATTTAGTCCAATTCTAGCAGCTTGCATCCCCCGCGTCACCGCAAGCCGCCGCAGACCCGCTATTTCGGCCGCCGGCCCTTGACGGCGTTTGCGCGCGCCGTGCGGGTTATGCGTCCCGAACTGTCCGCGGGAACGCGGGCATGTACGCCTTCCCTGAACCTCTGCAGCTCGGCAGCGGACATCGCCGCGACGATGGGACCAATGGAGGGAGACTTCAAATTGATAGTCCAGAACTCGTCAAAATCCGCAAAGGACCGCTGTACCGTGATTTCCCGGGTCTCCACGCCCTGCAGCCCAGCGTCGGTCCACAACTGCCGCAGCGTTTCGATTTGCGAGACTTCCAGCTGCGGCGGGCGCGTCGGCGAAAGACCCATCGCGCGCAACTCGGCGAGGACAGGATCGAGCGGAAACCCGCCGCCCAGCATGTCCCACATATAGGTGGCCGCGATGCCGCCCGCGCCGAGCACGCGGACCATTTCCGCGATGCCCTTGCGCGGTTCGGGAACGAACACCAGCACCAGTGCCATGACCGCAGCGTCGAACCGGCCGTCACCGAAGGGAATCGCCATGGCGTCGCCCTGCTGAAATTTTGCCGTGCTGACGCCGGGCCGCTTGCGCGCATAGTCCAGTTGACCGTCGGAAGGGTCGATCCCCTGAACGTCCGCAGGCGCGCATCGCGCGATCAGCAGTTCGGTGAACGCACCACTGCCGCAGCCGATATCGATCCATCGAAGTCCCGCTGATGGAGCCAGCCAATCAAGGAAGATCTCGCCGGCAAACCGGCTCCAGATTCCCATATTCTGCTCATAGGCCGCGCCATCGACGAAACGGAGGACCTGCTCAGTCATTTGCTTTTCTCGCTGACAAGAGGATCGGCTGAGGATTTGGCCGGCCGATCTGATGAAATTGAACGGCGAAAGGAGATGAAAATACAAAGCCTGCATCGGATCGGCCGGAACGGCAATTGATTTTAGCCGTTGGCCGGGCCAAGACTGCGGCGCGGGGAGGGGAAATCCTCCGGAAATGAATACCGAGCGCCGAAACCTGATGTCTGACACTTCCACGCGCGAGCCATCGCGGGACGCCCTCACTGCGGCGGCGCTTTCGTCCGAGCGGATCGAGCCCGACGAGAACGCATGGACGCGGCGGCTCGTGCTGTTCCTGCGCGTGATGGCGGTGCTCTCGATCGCCAAGGGCCTCTATCACTGGGCGCAGGTGACAGGCTTTGTCGGTGGCGAGGAAGAAGCATTCGAAAACCAGACCATGGCCTGGCAGACGGCGACGATCTATTTCGCCGTCATCGAACTCGTTGCCGCCGTGGGCCTGTGGCTCGCAACGCCGTGGGGCGCGGTGGTGTGGCTCACCACTGTCGTGTCGATGGCGGTCATCGAGCTGATGTTTCCCGGCATCTATGGCGGCAGCCTCATCGTGGTGGGCGTTGAGGCGTTCATGCTGGCCGGCTATCTGGTGCTGGCGTGGATGGCCGCGCGCGAGCGGCCGCCGTAGCGCAACTTCCCTGCGAACGGAATCTTCACCGCGATTGCAGCGGATTTTCACGAAATTTGCCGGTAACTTTTCGCTCACCCTAAAGGGTTCCCTCACACCTGTTACCCAGTCGTTTCGAAACTGCGCATGGCTGTTTTGGAATGCGACAGCCCTGTCGGGAAGAGGGCAGACGAAGCGTGAACAGGCGCACTGCAGCATGAACAGAGAATTGCGAAAAGCCCTTCTGGCACAGGCTTAATCTGCGATTCACTCTCTTAAATTCATGATCTCTTTATTGTCTTGTTTAAGCGGATCTTCAAACGACCCCCCTAAGTTGCGGCTATCAGGCGAGACAAAAGTTTCGTCGAATAAGTGTCGATAAAAACGACAACAGGGGAAGTGTCATGATGAAAGCCGTTGCGACGGCGGTGGAAACCGCTGACCGTGCTGCTGGCCAAACTGGAGTGCAGCCGCTCTATCTCGAAGCTCTGACTCTGGTGGAGCGGCTGCAT
Organism: Bradyrhizobium sp.; assembly: GCA_035278345.1. Classification (GTDB taxonomy): domain Bacteria; phylum Pseudomonadota; class Alphaproteobacteria; order Rhizobiales; family Xanthobacteraceae; genus Bradyrhizobium. Next base: position 5,999 of record DATEJC010000341.1, read on the forward strand.
CGCCGCCTGCTCGACGTCATCAAGGACGAATTCGACCGCCGCGGCCGCGCCGACATCAACTCGGTGCAGGCTCTGCTGCTCTACAACATCGGCGACAAGGAGCTGACTGCGGGCGAACTGCGCACCCGTGGCTACTATCTCGGCTCCAACGTCTCCTACAATCTGAAGAAGCTCGTCGAGCTCGGCTTCCTCGATCATCAGCGCTCGCGCGTTGATCGCCGCTCGGTTCGCATCCGCCTGACCCCGCAAGGCCAGGAAATCCGCAAGATCGTCGACGCGCTGTATCACAAGCACGTCAAGACGGTTGAGCAGGTCGGTGGCATCTCAAGCGAGGAGTTCGCCACGCTGAACAAGTCGCTGCACCGCCTCGAGCGGTTCTGGACCGACCAGATCCTCTATCGTCTCTGAGATTTTCTTCGGTTAAGCCGGCGGTTTCAAGAAGACCGGCAGCCGATTGAAATATCAGGCTCTTCCCAGAAGGGCGCATCCGGCTGTTTTCGGCCGGGTGCGTCCTTTGCGTTGTGGGAGTGGCTGCTCCCGGACCCTCGCGTGGCAAAGTCTCAATAGCCACTGCCTTCTGGTCTTGCTGCAGTTCGATCGAGCTATTGATTTCCGTCCGACGAGCCTGTGCCTCTCGCGTCAGAGCTGCAAGTCTCGCGATCCCAATTGAGCGCATTCGGTCAAGCGGGACTGCTCAAGATGAATCCGAATTGAACGGAAAATTTGCGGCGACGAATCCGCGACGAATCCGAAGTGGTCTCCGCAAAACCATCGATTTGTCCGCTCGAGGACGGCCGGGAGATGGCGCGGCGCTCGCTCGCCGTCGGTAAAAATTGCGAAGTGATAAAAATCACAACGGCCAAAACCGAGCGATATTTCGCAGAAAAAGCCCATCTGGCCTGGTGCGTTTTGTGTTTTTTGTGTGGAAAATCACTTGCTTCCCGATTTGGAACTTATTTGTGCGCTCCGCTTTATCTGTCCGTAGCGGAGGACTTCAATATGCTGGTCGAACGCGGATTGCAGGTGATGAATGTCGAGGCGGTAGGCGAAGCCTACGCCATCGCATCCAACTATCTGCGCCGGACCGGCGCGATCGCCGATACTATCGCCACCAACGAACACCTGCTCGGCATCATCGTGCAGCTGTTTCAGCGCGGCGAGTACAACAAGATCAAGCTTGCCAACAAGGCGATTGGGAAGTTCGAGGCCGAGACGCTCATTGCCTGAGCCTGCATCATTGCCTGACCCCGCAACGGAGCCATCCCAAATGGACGCCGCCATCGACCGCATCATGCAGACCTATGATCTGCTGATGAACCAGACCGC